>CAJMRU010000122.1 GCA_905215845.1 uncultured bacterium | reverse complement strand
ATTTGTTATTACTTTTGAATTTTCTATTAATAAGTATTTATTATAGTTGTATCCAATCTTAAGATCTACTATTTCATAATTTGCAATATTATTTATAGTATCCTTATAATTTACTAAATACTCTTTTATTGTATCATCTTCAAAAAGAATTTTTATTTTACTTATTTCTTGTTTTGTGTTATTAGTCAATCCTGTTATATCTGTATTTTGCTTTGTAAATGGTATAATTGATTTTATTATTTTTGTATTTAATTCATTATTTAAATCAATTTTATTTCCATCAGTTATTAAATATTTAGCATCATAAAATGGCATTAATTTGTACATATTACTATATGCAATTTCTCTATTTTTATCATAATTTGATAATTTTCTTAGTCTTGCATAATCTGGTATATATATATCCTCGTTTTCTGGTTTGTTTTGCTTATTTTCTGATAAATTTGGATCTGAATTCTTAAGTGCTGGAATATTATCATATGATGTATTTTCAAAATCCCATATATTTTCGTCTAATTTCACATTATTTTTGAAAAATTCTTTATTAACTTTGCTTTGTTCAATTTCTTTTGTTCCGTTATTTCCTAAATTAGGCTCTAATGTAGATTCTTTTAATTCATAATTATTAGTTGAATTACCATTTATTTGTGTTCCATAAATTTTATTTGCTTTTGAACCTGTTGATAGGCTCACATTATTTTTTAGTACAACATTCATTGAATGTCCGATAATTCCACCATTATATCCTGGACCTGATGTTACTTTAAATTCTACTTTTGAAATACTATTTTCTATTTTTGAATTGTTTTCTCCTGAACCTGCTATACCTCCTATAGCATCTTGTGTACAATTAAATATACCTTGTACATATGAATTTCTCACAGTAGCATTTCCCATTGCACCAGCCAATCCACCTGTTCTTTTATTTCCTCCTGATATCTGTATATTTGTTGCACTACATTGTTCAATTATACTTCCACTTCTTAGTGTTCCTATCATAGAACCTGATTCATTTCTAGATGTCTGCATTGTAAGACCTTTTATATGTAAATTTACAAGAGTAGTATTTATAGCATCATTTGCAATAGAACCTCTTGCACCTTGCCCACTTAATTTGGCATTTTCAATTACTATATTTTCTATTCTTGCCCCATTTAGATTATTAAATAGCGGTCTATCTAGATTTTTTATTATATGTCCATTTCCATTTAGTGTTCCTGAGAATTGCTCTATAAATAGTACTGTTCCTGCATCTAATTGTTTTACATCAATGTCATTTACTAATTCATATGAACCTGATGGATTTTCTTTCATCATTTTTACTAGACTATTAATATTATTTATTGTCGCTATATTATTTTTTATTTCTCCATATGTCACTTCTAGTTTATTTTGTTTTTCTTCTCCATAATATTGGACTGTTTTATCATAGTCTAAAATAAATTTTAATGAGCCATTTTCTATTTTATGTTCTTTTATTTTAGCATATAAACTTGGTAAATCTTTCATATTTACTTTTACTAAATATTGCTCAAAATTTAAGTTTGAATTTAAGTTTATTTCATTTACTTCTTCTACTTGATTTCCATTTTGTCTAAATAGTTCTATCGACATAATATCTTTCATTTCTATTAATCTATCGCTAGAATCTATTTCTTCTGATAGTATTGTTTGATTATTATATTCATTTGCTATTCCATCTATTGTATTTGTATCTAAATCATAATCTACAAGAACTTTTATATAATACTTTTCACTAGTTGTTTTTGTAAATGTAAATTCATTATTTCCAACTTTTATTTCTTGATTTACTAGCTCTTTTTTATTTTCATCTGTTATTATTACCTTTTTATTTTTTGTTATTGCATTTTCGCTATCCACTAAATTAAATGTTACTATATACTTTCCATCATCTGTTTCTACATATTTATATTGTTCAATATTAGGTATTTCTTTTAAAATATCAATTTTAGCTGTATTTTCTTTTTCTACACTTACTTCTTTTCCATTTGATAATTGTACTTTTTCAATGATTATATTTTTTATACCTGATTCAGAATATCCATTTATTTCTATAACATATAATTCTCCTTCTTTTGTTACATTATAGTTTTGTCCATTTACTGTTACTCTTGTTGGCACATATTTAGTTTTATTAGAACTTCTAAATTTTACTTTTATTTTTTCGCCTTTAGAAAAATATTTACTTTCAATATTTTGTTTATATGTTTTTAGATCTGTTATCTTCAAATCATAATTTCCAATCAATATAACCTCTTTTTGTAATAATACTTCATCTATTACTCTATTATCACTTTCTGGTTTATTTGGTAGGGTATTAGTGTCTTTATCATATGTTGTCATTATTTTTAATTTATATGTTTGCCCTTCCTCAACAGATAATTCTATATTATTTTGTCCTTTTTGAATTTCTTGTTCTGATATAACTTGTTCTTTATTGTTTGCTTCTTTAATCATCTGTAATTTTCCATTAATAAATGAATTTTCTTCATCTTTCACTTCAAAGTTTGCAATTATTTTCGAATTTTCTAAATCGTCATTGATATTATAATTTTCTATGCTTGGTTTTTCTTTTAGTACATCTACTTTCCCTATATAGTTTTGTACTATTTCTGTTCCATCATTTAATATTACTTTTTCAAGTTCTAAGTTTACTATTCCTGAGTTACTTGGCATTTTTATTTTTATTTCATATTTTCCATCTTTAGTTTTAGTTGCATTATATATAACACTGTTTACTTGAATCTTTTTTATATCTGCTTGTCTATTACTTGTAAATTCATAGCTTGCTATTATTTGTTCTTCTTTATTTGGGTAATATTTATTTACATTGAAATTATTTACTTCAATTTTATATTCTGCTACAATCTCTTGGTTAAATATTTCTTTATTTTTATATTTATGTATTTCATGTCCTATTCCATCTGGTTCTATATTATAATCTGCTAATATTTTTACAAAATATTTTGATGTACTTTTTGTGTTAAATTCTATTTCGTTTTCTTTTTGAGTAAATTCTTTTCTTTCTATATCATTTTTGTTTTCATCTTGTAAAATTATTGTTCCTTTTTCAAAAGTATTATCTATGTCTTTTACATTAAAGTTTATTTTTATTTTTCTATTTTGTACATCTTCTAATGTTTTAAATTCTGTTATTTCTGGATTATTTTTTACAATTTCAACTATTACCTTGTTTTCTAGTGATGGTTCTAGTTCTTTTCCATTTGATAAAATTACTTTTTCTATTTTATATTCTTTTTTTCCTTCTTTTTCTTCTGCTTGTATTTGTACTTTATAGTAATCTCCTGATTTGATAACATTATATTCTTTACTATTTATAACAACTTTTTCAACATCAATATTTGGTATGTTGCTACTTTTAAATAGCATTGTTATTGGCTCTTTTTTGCTATACACTCCATCTGCTTTTTCTGTTTTTATATCTGTTATTTTCAAATCATAATTTACTAATATTTGAATTGGTTTTGTAAATAAGTTTTCACTTTCTACTTTATTTTTATCTCCTGTTATATTATTTAATTCGTTTGTATCTAAATCATATCCTCCATAAATATTTAAAACATATTTTTTTCCTTCTTCAAAATCTAATTCTATTTCATTTTCTCCGGATTTTAATTCTTCCTCTTTTATTATGTTTGTGTTTTCATCTGCTATTTGATAGTATCCTTTTTGAAAAGCTTTATCCATATCTTTTATATCAAAGGAAATATTAGCTTTATGTTCTTGAATATTTTCTTCTATTTGATAGTTTTCTACAGTTGGTTTATCTTTTAATATATCAACTTTTTCTGTGTATTTTACCTTTATCTCTTTTTCATTATCTAAAATTACTTTGCTAAATTTAAGATCTTGTATTCCTGATGTATTTTTTACTTTTATTTTTGTCTTATATTCACTTGTATTTCCTATTTGTTCTGTTTCATATTCTTGTCCATTTATTATTACTTTTTTTACTATTCCTCCATAATTAACTGAAACATAAAATCTTAATTCTATTTCTTGATTTTTAGATGGATAATAATTTTCCAATTGACTTGCACTTACTTCGGCTTCAAAATTCAATTTATTTTCTATTTTTTGTACTAAAATTGTTAAATCTGTTACCGTTATTTTTCCATCGCTATTCATATCCGCATTTTCTAATTTTTCATCAGGTAATTTTTTAAAATTTACTAAGTGCATTTCTATTAATTCTACATCAGCATAATTTACTTCTCCATCATCATTCAATTCTCCTTTTTTAGAAAAATCAATAATAGTT
>CAJMRU010000121.1 GCA_905215845.1 uncultured bacterium | reverse complement strand
ATCATCTGGATTATACTTTTCTCTAAGTTCTTTTTCAAATTTTTCTTGGAATAGTTGAATTTCTCTAGCATCTTTTTCTTGTAATTTTCTTTTTTTTTCACCTTCACACAGAAAATCTCTATATATTAAACTTAATATTACTACGGTTTCATCCTTTAAATTTTGATTTTCAATTGGTTCTCTAATATTAGGATTATATTGAGTATCTCTTTCCTCCTCAATCAATTCTATAAATTTATTTGGAATCTTATCCAATAGTTCTCTTGGCATCAATTTAAAAATTTCATATACCTCTGTAAATGCTTGTGAATATTCTTGTTTCAAATTCAATTACCTACCTTTCGTTCCCTTCTTGTTTTTTATCCATTTCTTGTTTTTGATTTCTTTCTTTTATTCTACTACTAATTACTTTCATTATATCTGATTTCATTTTTACAAATTTAGCTTTTGCATTTTGAGCTAATCTATCTATAAAATTGTACCAATTACTAAATCTATTCATCCATAAATCTACCATAGGATTTCCCTGTTCTTGTAATTGTTGTTTATTATCTTTGAATTGTTCTTCAATTTCATCTCTAATACTTTCTTCTTGTGGTCTTATTTTTTCTGGTTGTGGTTGTTCGTAAGTCTTTGCTATTCGAGATGTTTGTTGAGGTATAACTACTTCATCTGTTCTAGACCTTGTATTAATGGTTGTTTGTTTGATTGGTAATTCTACATCTGATGAAATTTCTTCTATTTGTATTTCTGGCTTTTTAGATGATGGCTGTATTGTTTTAGCATTCTCTTGTGTTTCTTTTATTGGAGATTGCATTGTTTCATCAATCATTTCCGTTTCTATACTTTGTTCCACTTCACTTTCAATTTTACTTTCTGCCTTTGCTTGTTCTTCTTGCTCTTTTTTTGCTCGAGCTTCTTGTTCTGCCCTTTCTTTAAGCTCTTGTTTTGCCTGCCTTATTGCATCTTGTTCTCGGTTATATCTATCTCTGTGGTGTTCACCCATAAATGTAGGATTTTCTCCACTCAAAATTTCATCTTTTGTTTGAGTTAATCTATCTATTTGACTTTCGTAGTTTTTTATATCTTTATTTTCTCTTTCTATTACTTTTAATTGCTGATCGTATGCTCTTGTTCCTTTTGCTATAGTTTTTAATTCTTCTTGATAATGTGCTATTCTGTTTTGTATTGATTTTATTTGTTCATTTGCATCTTGAATATTTTCATCTATATTATTATAACCTCTTTGAGCAATTACCCAAGCATCTTGCATACTTTCTAATTCTTGTTCTATTTGTGCAATTCTTTCTGAATTTCCTTCAATGCCCTCATGTTGTCTTAAAATTATTAATTTTCCCTCTAAGTATTGTGTCTTTTTTGCTACTTCTGAATTTCTACTAGTAAAATTGTAATCATCAACACCGCTACCATTATCTCTATAACTAGCAATATCTCTCATTATATCAGATATATCTTTGCCTTGTTCTTGTATTCTCATTTCTCTATGATTATATACTTTTCTATAATCTTGTCTATATCGTTCCTCATAGCTATCTTTATCTGTACCTTTTATATTACGTTCTTGCTTTTCGTTATAGTATTCTAATCCTTCCCATCCTTGTTTTGCTTTCCAGTTTTCTTTAAAATCTTGTCTTGCTTTAAAATCTACTAAAATATCTTCTAAATCTTCAATTTGAGTTTGTAATTCATTTATTTTATTTTCATTTTCTGGAATTTCAATATGTTCTTTTAATCCTTTTATTTTTTCATCTAACTGATTTATTTTTTCTTCAACTTTTTTTTGTAAAGTTTCTCTTAATTTTTTCTTTCCTTCTTCTGCATTTTTCTCATCACATAATTCACATATTTTATCATATTTCTCAAAAACTTCTATAATATCTTCCTTATTGAAATTTTCCAAATCGATGCTTTCTAGTTCTTGAGTATATTTATCTAAAAATCTAACCTGTAATTCTTCATTTTTTTCTATTAATATTTCCTCTAATTGTGTGTATTCATCATCTCGAAAATCAACTTTTTCAACAGTAGATAACACCATTTTACCTTGCTTTACCATTTCTTCAATTTGTGATGCACTTGCATTTTCATCTAAAGATCCACTATCTTCAATAACTTTTTTCATTGTTTCTTTTTGGACTTGTCCCAATTGTTCTTTTTGCTCATCGGTATAATGGATTAGTCCATATTCTGTTCCATTTTTTAATAAAGAATGGCTTAATTCTGCTTTATCCACATCTCCATTTTTTAGAGCTTCTATTTCAATTTCTATTAAATCTTGTGCACTTTTTTCTTCTAAATAGGATTTAGTAAAAGTTTGGTCTAAATCTTCTTTATAATATCTACTACTATGATATTCAAGTTTTATACCTAATTTATCTTCAATTTCTTGTGAAGTTAGTTTTTTATCACTCATAAGAACTCCTTTTTTTCTATAATTTCCCAAAAATATTATATCAAACTAAAAAAAAGTGTCAATACATCTTTAATTTTAAATTTCGGCTTTTTATAATGCAATAAGTGTTATCCTTAGAATTATGAATTTTGTATGAAAATAAAGAAAAAACTCGTTTATTTGCTATAATTTAGTTACACAAAAAGCATGTGTCATAGATAGATTAAATGATAATCTTAATTCAATGACATTTGAAGGCTTAAATGCAATGATACTCTGCTTTCTCTGTTTTAAAAGCAATTTCATAATTTGGTGATAAACTTAATTTAAATTAGGCTTATTAAAAGAGGCTAAAAATAGAATAATTGGTAAAAAGTACTCAATTACATACATATTTTACCAATTGTTTTATTTTTTATAATTAAATTTTTGAGATTTTATTCTTTTTAAGTTATAATCCAACCTCCATTAATAGAAATAACTTGTCCAGTTGTAAAATTATCCTCTATTAACCAATTAACACATTTAGCAATATCATTTACATTTCCAATTTTCTGAAGAGGTGTTTCTTCTTTTATATAGTTTATTTCTTCTTCTTTTAATTCTTTGTTCATATCTGTATCTATTAAACCTGGTGCAATAGAATTTACTCTTATATTTGAAGGTCCTACTTCTTTAGCTAATGCTTTTGTTAATCCATCAAGCCCTGCTTTTGTTATTGAATACATAATTTCTTGTGAAGCTCCTACTATTCCCCATATTGATGATATATTTATTATATTTCCTTCTTTATTATGTATCATACTTGGTAAAACTTCTTGGCACATGCAAAATGCTGAATATAAATTTGTATTAATTAAATTATTCCAATCATCATCTGTTACTTCTGTTATTAATTGACATTTATCTATTCCTGCATTATTAATCAAAATATCAATTTTTTTATATTTTTCAAGTACAAAGTTTACCATTTTTTTGCATTCTTCCCTTTTTGATACATCTGCTTTAAAAATGTCAATTTCAATATTTTCATTTTTTAATTCTTCTTTTAATTTTTCTGCTTCTTTTTCAGATTTATTGTAATTTGCTATTACTTTTAATCCATTTTGTGCTAATGTTTTTGCAATTTCTCTTCCTATTCCTCTTGATGCTCCTGTTATTATTACAACTTTGTTCATCTCTTTTATTCCTTTACTTTTATTTTTATTTATTCCAGTTTTAAATGTTTATTTATTATTCTGTTTTAATTTGGTCTAATTCGCCAAAATTAAAACTAGCATTATGCAGTTGTTTAATATAATCATTTTCGTAATTTTCTTATTCCATAAAAAAAGCCATTAATTAAGAGTTTTCTCAAAACTAATGACCTTTATTATGGAGCCACTTATCCGATTCGAACGGATGACCCTCGCATTACAAGTGCGATGCTCTGGCCAACTGAGCTAAAGTGGCAAAATTGGTGACCCCTACGGGAATCGAACCCATGTCTCCGCCGTGAAAGGGCGGTGTCTTAACCGCTTGACCAAGGGGCCTAATATACAAAGAACTAAATAAGCTCTCGTTTATTTAGTTCTTTTGGTGAGCTATCCGCGACTCGAACGCGGGACAACTTGATTAAAAGTCAAGTGCTCTACCACCTGAGCTAATAGCCCATTTCTTTGTTGCATTCGTAATGCTTATTTATATTACAATATTTTTTTTAGTTTGTCAATACATTTTTAAAATTTTTTCAAAATTTTCATTATTTTTTCTTTTTTTCGACAAAATATACATATTTTTAGATTTTTTGTGCATATTAATTTTATTTTCAGTATATTTATGTGTCTATTTTTATATGATATTAAAAATAAAGTTAAACTTATTTTTGTCTCTTAATTTATTTTTTACACCATAA
>CAJMRU010000120.1 GCA_905215845.1 uncultured bacterium | reverse complement strand
TGTATATTTTTATAATTTTTGCATAAAATAATGTTATATTTGAGATTTTTTCTCATTTTTGTTGATTTTTTTGATAAAAATTCATATAATACTATTATAGGAGATGAGAACAATGTTAATAAAATTTAATTTTAAAAACTTCAAATCTTTTAAAAATGAAAATTGTTTAGATATGGAAGCAGCCTCTATTAAGGAACATGAATATAATACAATTACTATTAAAGATAAAAAATATTTAAAGGTTGCTGCTATTTATGGTGCGAATGCAAGTGGAAAAACTAATGTATTAGAAGCATTTGAATTTATGAAAGAAAAATTAATGATTAGCGATGACACAAATATGAACAGTTCTGAAATAGACAACTATTATAACTTTTCTTTTGATGAAAAAACTAGAAATGAACCAATTGCATTAGAAGTTACTTTTTTAGCTGAAAACAAAAAAATATATCAGTATGGATTTGAGATAAAGAATAAAGTTATTGTTTCTGAATGGTTATATGTTAAAAAAGTAAACAAATCTATCCCTATTTTTGATAGAGATGAAAATAAGGTTAAATTCAATAAATCTTATAAAGCTAAAATAAACAAATTTGATGTTGATTCTAACTCTTTATTTTTGAGTCTATATCGAAAAATAGAAAAAGATAATGAAGATTTTAAAAGTGTTTATGATTGGTTTTTAAATAGCTATTACTTAGATTTAGGAAATCCTAAATTTGAAAATAGAATTAATCATTTAATATCTTCAAAAATTATTAATGATAAAGAATACAAAAAAAGATTAGTCGAGTTTATAAAAGTATTTGATTTAGGTATTGATGATATTGAGGTAAAAACAAGAGATATAAAAGATATTAATAATGGCGTACTTTCAAGAATAGAATTAAAAGCTGTCCATAAAAATGAAAATGGAGAAAAAACACTTTTACCTTTTTCATTAGAATCAAAAGGAACTTTAAAAATGTTTTATTTGTATAACTTTATAATGGATGCATTAGAAGATGGAAGTAGATTATTTATTGATGAATTAGATGCTAAACTACACCCTCTTTTAACAAGATATATTATTAATTTATTTCATGATAAAGAAAAAAATATTGGTAATGGTCAGTTGATTTATACAACACATGATATAACAAACTTAAATAAAGAAACTTTTAGAAGAGATGAAATTTGGTTTACTGAAAAAGATAACTATGGTGTTTCTGAATTATTTTCTCTATCTGATTATAAAATTGACAATACCAAAGTTAGAAATGATGCAACTTATAATAAGGATTATATAACTGGAAGATATGGTGCTATTCCAGTATTTGAAGAATTTAATATAGATACCAATGAGAAATCATGATAAAAGCAGAAATAAGGTAGCTTCTAAAAAATTAGCACCACCTAACTACCTTATTATCTGTGAAGGTAAAGAAACAGAGCCTAATTATTTTAATGGTTTAAAACAAAAGATAAATGAAAAATTTGGAGATAGAATCAGTATTGTACCTGCTATAAAAATAAAGGGTACTGGCTTAAATACTGAAAGTTTAGTTAAATATACAAAACAGTACATAAATAAATCTCCAAAAGTTTATGGACAAGTTTGGGTAGTATTTGATAAAGATGATTATAGTGATGAGCAATTTGATAATGCAATCAAATTAAATGAATATAAGTCTGCTTGGTCTAATCCAAATTTTGAAATTTGGTTATTATCACATTTTAAAAAGATTACTACTCCCCTATCAAAAAATAATACTTTAAAAGAACTAAAGAAAGAATTTCAAAATGCTGATTTAGGTAATTATTCTAAAAATGATAAAGAAATTTTCGAGAAAGTAACAAAAGATAATAGATTGGAAAGTGCTATTAAAAACTGTAAAGAAATATATGAAGAATTTAATTGTGTTTCTTCTAATGCAAGTAAAAATCCTTGCACTACGGTTTTTATGTTAGTAGAAGATTTGAGTGAATATTTGAAATAATTTTTTAGGAAAGGATTTATATAATGACTAAAATTGGGAATTTATTATTACGAAAACAAGATAAATTATTATCTGATTTAAAAGAATGTATGGATATAGAACATCCTACTGGTAAAGGAGATTCATCAGAAGAAAGTTGGAAAGAATTTTTAAGAAGTATTTTACCTGAAAAATATAAAATCACAAAAGGATATGTTATTGATAGTAATGGAAACGAAAGTGATCAAATCGATATTATAATATATGATGCATTATATTCACCATTAATAATGACAACTAAAGCACACGAAATGTACATACCTGCTGAAGCAGTCTATGCAGTTGCTGAAGTAAAACAAACAATAAATAGGTCTTATTTAGAATATACTCAAAATAAAATTCAATCTGTAAAAAACTTATATCGTTCTTCTAGAGGTATGATATCTTCTGGTAAAAAAGTACCTCCTAGAAATCTTACTAAAATAATTGGGTTACTATTAGCAACTAATATGGATATAGATTTTCATACCTTAAATAAACATTTAAAACAATATACTAATATTGATATTTGTTGCTCCATAAATAAAGGTACATGCTATGTTTTAAAAAATGACAGTAATGCAATAATAGATATAAAAAACACTCCTGAAAATGAAGCTATATTAGGTTTATTTTTCTACTTACAAAATGAACTTCACAAGATTGGCACAGTAGCAGCACTTGATATAAGACAATATGCAAATGCATTAGATTCATTCAATTTTAATACTGAGGAGGAATTTTAAATATGAGTAAAGAAAATAATTTTGAAACATTTTTAAATAATATTGAACCATCAAAGACAACAAAGGAATATATTTCTAGTGTACAAAATACATTAAGAAACTATTTAGCGAATCATGAAAAATATAAGGATATTGTAAAAGAAACTTTTTTAACTGGTTCTTATGCTAAACATACATGTGTCAGACCTAGTTTATATGATGGAAAACCAGATGTAGATATTGCAGTCATTACTAAATACAAAAATACAGATAATTCTAAAGATGTTCTAAATGAGTTATTTGATGTTTTAAAAGAAAAGTATGATAAAGTTACCAAACAAAGCAGATCTATAGGAATCGAATTATCAGGAATTGAAATTGATGTAATCCCAATGATTTATAAAGAAAATTCCAACTTATTACAAATAGGAAATAAAATAGATGGAACTTGGATTGATACAAACCCCAAAGGACATTTAGATTGGTGCACACAAGTCAATAAAGATAACAATAATAAATTTGTTAGAATCGTAAAAATAATGAAATGGTGGAGAAAGAATCATTGTCCTACTACTCTTAAATATCCTAAAGGTATTACTTTAGAAAAAATTATAGCTGACAATTTAGCAGATTGCAACGACAAATATGAACAAATAGTGTATAATACTTTAATAAAGATAAAAAATACATTCAAACCATATATTGACATTAATGTAAAACCTTCCGTTTATGATCCAGGAATACCTACCAATAATTTATCTGATGGTTATAAATTTGATGAATATAAGTCCTTTTATAATAAAATATGTAAACATATCAATTTGTTAGAAAGTACAAATTTTTCAAATGACAGTTGGAGAGAAGTTCTAGGAACAGAATTTCCAAAGGATACTTCATCAACTAGAAATCTTATTGACTCAATATATAATGGTGCATTAAGCATATTCAATGTTTCTCATAAAGAAGCACCTCGTTGGGATTATTCTTATCCTTTAACAAAATTGGATGTAAAGGTAAAATGTTTAGATAAGTATAAAAATATTATTGAATACAATCCAGATGGAAATAGCTACTTATATAAAAATATAGATATAGATTTTGAGGTAATTGGTGGGAAAGTATTTTCTGATTCTTCCAAAATTTATTGGCAAGTAGTTAATACAGGTGAAGAAGCCAAAAATGCCAATTGCCTTAGAGGAGGTTTTGAATCTTCTAATCTTTCTCATTTTGGTAGACATGAATCTACCTCTTACACAGGAACGCATTGGGTTCAAGCTTTCCTTGTTAAAGATAATAAATGTATTGGAAAAAGCAAAGAAATTTTAGTAAGAATACTTTAATACATATATTCAGATAGAATTTTATTTTCTATCTGTTATTTTTTTTACGAAAGAAGGTGAATTTATGCAAGAAAATAATTTAAAAGGTCTATGGATACCTTATGAAATCCTCACAAATGAAAAATTAAGTGATAAAGAAAAATATATCTATTCCCTAATATTATTTTTTAGTAAAAATGAAAATTATTGTACTATTACAAATAAATATATCGCAAATATAGTACATTTATCTGAATTTTTCAAGTATTTTGTTGTTGTAAATCCTCAA
>CAJMRU010000119.1 GCA_905215845.1 uncultured bacterium | reverse complement strand
AATTATCATAAGAAGTTTAAAGTTTACACAAACTTTACGATATACTCTTTAATATAAATTTTTTTGTGTTGAGAAACTAAAAAAATTTATAATGTTTCCTATCCAATATAAAAGACTATTCTGGAATATAAATGTTTTATACTCTAGAACAGTCTTTTATTCATTCATTACAAATTTATCATAAAATTTACACAAGCTTTCTTATTAGTTCTTCAGACCTTATTATATACCCTGAATCTCTATTCTTCATTCTCAAAAATCCTATTAAATTCTTGTTCATTTATCTTTTCTTTTCTCAATAAGGTCTCAGCTATTTCATCTAACTTGTCTCTATGCTCTCTTAATAATATTTGAGCATCATTATATGCTGTATCTATCAATAATTTAACTTCTTGACCAATTCTATCTCCGATATTTTCTCCAAACATTTGAATTTCATATGGTTCTTTTCCTTGGAAATCTATTGGCCCTAATTTATCACTCATACCATATTTTGTTACCATATCTCTTGCTATTTGTGTTGCTACTTCTATATCATTACTTGCTCCTGTTGATATATCATCTAAAACAAGTTTTTCTGCTGCTCTTCCTCCTAATAATGCTATTAGTTTTTCTTGCATTTCTGTTTTAGAAATATAGTATTTGTCTTCGTTTGTTTTGTACATTGTATATCCACCAGCAACACCTCTTGGTATTATTGATACTTCTTTTACATTTGTTTGAGTTGGTAAATATCTACTTACTACTGCATGTCCTGCTTCGTGGTATGCTGTTAGTTTTTTGTCTTTATCTGATATTATTCTGTCTTTCTTTTCTAGTCCAACTGTAACTTTTTTTACTGCTTCTTCTATATCGTCATTTTCTATTTCTTCATGCTTATTTTTAGTAGCAATAATTGCGGCTTCATTTAAAATATTTTCTAATTCAGCTCCTGTAAATCCTGCTGTATCTTCTGCAATACTTTCTAAGTTTACATTCCCTGATATTCTTTTGTCTTTACTATGAATTTTTAATATTTCTAGTCTTCCTTTTAAGTCTGGTGTTGGTATTGTTATTTGTCTATCAAATCTTCCTGGTCTTAATAATGCTTTATCTAACATTTCTGGTCTATTTGTAGCTGCTAATACTATTATTGTTTCTTCTGAGCCAAATCCATCCATTTCAACTAATAATTGATTTAGTGTTTGATTATTTTCTGATTCTGCTCCACTATTTGATGTTCTTCTTGAACCTATTGCATCAATCTCGTCTATAAATACTATACATGGTGCTAATTTTCTTGCTTTATCAAATAGTTTTCTAACTCTTGATGCTCCTAAACCTGCAAACATTTCTATAAATTCAGAGCCACTCATTGAAATAAATGGTACATCTGCTTCTCCTGCAATTGCTTTTGCTATTAAAGTTTTACCCGTTCCTGGTTTACCATATAATAATACTCCTTTTGGAATTCTTGCTCCCATTTTTGTAAATTTTTCTGGTTCTTTTAGAAATTCAACTATTTCTTTCAACTCGCCTTTTTCTTCTTCTAATCCTGCAACATCATCAAATTTTATTTTTGTCTTTCTTTCAGTTTCATCATAAACTTTTCCTTTTTCTCCAAGACCTTGCATTTTAAAAATCATAACAAATAATGCAATCATAATCGCTGTAGGTAAAAATGAAATAATAGCACTTGGTAACTGTGCAAAAAAGCTTTGTGGCTTTTGTACTAATTCTATTTCATTTCCTTCTGCTACTTTTGTTTGAATTAAAGTTATAAATGCTTCTGTATCTGGTATTAGCGCTTTCTTTTCCTCTTCTTCATTTTTCATTTTTACTTTAGCATTTTTACTTCCTGTTGTTAACTCAACTTTTTCTACATTTCCATATGATATTTCTTTTATCAAATCTGTATATGCTAATGTATTTTTGTCTTCTTCTTTTTTATCTTTCATTAAATACACTGTTGTTACTATTAATACTGCCAATAAAAGTAATAGTATTATTATTAACCAAAGATTTTTTTTGTTTTCTTTTTTATCTTTTTTTTGATTTACTTTTTCTTTATCTTGATTCATAACCTTTCCTTTCTTCCCCTTTATGCATTCTGACCTTCTGGTTCTTCGCCTTTTTCCTTTTTGTCGTTTTTATCTTTATTACCTTTTTGGTTTTCTTTCTTTTCTTTAGTCTCTCCTTTTTCTTCCTTATTTTCATCTTTGTTATTTTCTAATTCTTTTTTTACAATTTTTTGTGCTTCAACTATTTTCATTAGTTCTGCTTGTTTTTTTATAAATTCAGATTTCATAATCATTATTGCTGCAATTAAGTAAATTGTTGCAACTGCAATGTACATCACTTGGAAATATTCAATAACAAATCCTGTAAAGATGTTAACTACTAAGTATACTATATTTAATATTACTGAAAGAGTTATTGCATATATTGACATATTAAATATAGGTGCATACCTCATCTTCATTTTTAACATTGATGTAGCTAAAAAACCTAATACACTTATTAGTAATACATATGATAATGTTGTTATAAAGTACATAATAAATCCATAAACAAATAAAGTTAAGAATACATTTACAACTAATATTGTCATATTAGTATTATTTTTTAGATTTACTACATCTTCTTTTGAAAATTCTTGTATTCCTGAAGCTCCTAAAATATCTGTATAATTATATTCGATAGCTCCATCTGTTACACTATTTTTTATTATTAACTTATCTTTAGTTACAACAATTCCTCCACTATTTTTATTTATTGAATTTAAGTAACTATTAATTTCTTCTTGGGAGTCGGTCTCAGTATCTATTATTATCTTTTCAATATCTTCTCTTTCAAAAACTATTGGCTCTTGATTGTTTTCCACACTCAATTTTCCTTCTTTATATGAAAAACTTGGAAATTCATTTTTTATATAATCTAATCCATTATTTAATTCTGTATATGTTTGATATGTTAACCAAACTGAAAGAATAATAGCTATTATAATTACTAATTTAGCTAAATAAGCAACTGCTTTTCCTACACCATCTATTGCCATTTCTGGATATTTTTCTATTTTTGTTATAGAATACCATATCTTCTTAAAGAAGCCTTTTTTATTCTTTTTTTCATTAACATTTTCTTGTTGTTGTTCTTCTTTTCTTTCCTCTTGCTTCATTACCTATACTCCCTTCTTACTTTAGAGTCCACATATTTAGGATTTATATTAAATACTGCCTTATCTCCTACTTTTATATCTTTATTAGTTATATCACAAATAATATGATATGTTCCTACTCTACCTAAAACAGGAAATTTTCTATTATTTATAGTTACAAACATTTGCTTATTTCTAAATAAATCTTTTATATCTCCTACAATATATCTTAATTTATCAATAAATCTAAACATATCTCTATCAGTTGTAATATTTATTCCATCCATATATCCACATGGTATTATTGCAATTTTAGTTTCTTTTTTTGTTTTATAAGTATTAGAATATCCAATATTAAATCCTTTTGGTAATTCCTTTATTTCAGTTACTTCTGATTCAAGTTGTGCAATTTTCTTCAATCCCAAAGTATTTTTAACTGATAATCTTCCTAAAAATGCTGAACCTATTCTTACTGCATTCAAGTGCATATTAGGAAACTTTACAAAAGCTGATGAATTACATATATGAAGCATTCCTGTATCTATTCCATTCATTTTTAAAACTTCAACTACATCTATAAATCTATTAAACTGTTCTTTTGTATATTTATCATCGTAAAAACTTATTGAAAAATGTGAGAAAGTACCTTCTATTTTTATATTTTTCAAATCTTTTAAAGATTCTACCATCTCATCTCTATTTTCATATACAAAACCATATCTTCCAAATCCTGTATCAATTTTTAAATGTGCTCTTATTTTTTTTCCTAATTTTTCTCCTATTTTTTTAGCTACTTCAACATCAGCCTTAGAACCTAGTGTAATTATTATATTATTATTTACTAATTTTTCTATATCTTCTTCTACACTCATTGTTGATAACATTAGTATATCTTGTTTTATTCCTGCTTCTCTTAGTTCTAATGCTTCTTCAATTGTAGCAACTGCAAAATATGAAATACCATTATCAATTAAAAACTTAGTAAATTCCACTAATCCTAATCCATAAGCATTTCCTTTAACTACTGCAATTATTTTTACCGAATTTCCAAAATCATCTTTTCCATTTATATTTGCATGTTCTTTTATTCTCTCTATATTATGTACTAAATCCTTTTTTTGTATAACTAATGATTTCATTTTTCCTATCATTCCTTCCATTTAAGGCACAAATTAGAATGAATAATTTATAAAATTTAGATATTATTCAAACCT
>CAJMRU010000118.1 GCA_905215845.1 uncultured bacterium | reverse complement strand
TGAGTCAATGAAAAAATTAACAAAAAAACAAGTAGAAATAATGAAAATATTTTGGGCAAGTGAGCATCCATTAGCAGCATCAGATATTTTGAAATTGGATGAAAGTATGAATATTAATACGATACGTGCATCCATTCAGAGTTTACTGAAAGCAGATTATATTGAAGTTGCTGGTATTGAACATAGAGGAAATGTATTGGCACGTACTTACACTTCTAAGATTAAGATAGAAGAGTATATTATTTCTAATTTTGCAGGAATTAATAATAAAATTTCTAAAAAATCTTTGGTTGCTCAATTTATAAAAAATGAGGAGGATGAAGAGGTTATAAATGAACTGGAACAAGAATTGAAGCATAGAAAAGAAATTTTAGCGAAAAAGAGGGATAATTAGATATGATATTTCCAACATACGGATCAGTATTTGCATGTATATTATTGAGTAGTGTTTTTATGATTGTTGTATGTTTGCTGGGAAATAGAATGAATTTTATTTTAAAAAATAGTGCTAATTTGTTGGTATTTTTCATGATCATGGTTATGTTAAGAATGTTTTTTCCATGTAATTTTATATTCACAAAAAACATTTATTCTACACGTGCGTTGACTGTAATATGTGATATTTTAATGAAGCATATTTGGAAGGATTATAGTGTTTCAGATGTAATTATAGTAGTATGGATATTAATTAGTTTTATGTATATATGTAAGCTTATACATACACAGATTCAATTCAATCGATTTTTATCAATACTAGTACCAGATAATTCAAATGAGATAGAGAAGGTATATAAATCAGTACAAAATAATAAGAACTATAAATTAGAAATATACAAAATACAGGGAATTAAGAGTCCATGTATTACAGGATTGATTCATCCTAAGATCCTACTGCCAGAAATGAATTTTACCGAAAAAGAATTACAATATATTTTTAAACATGAACTGCAGCATTTTAATCATCATGATCTGTGGTTAAATATGTTGTGTGAAATTATTATGTGTTTTTATTGGTGGAATCCTTTTGCATATTTTTTAAAAGAGAAATTCAAAGATATGTTAGAGTTTGCAAATGATAAAAAAATAACGGAATCAATGAATGAAATGGAAATTTATGAGTATTTAGAATGTATGCTTAAAATTATAAAGAATAATAAGATGCATAAGAAGATACCAGTTCTTTGTTTTATTGGATGCGGAAGATCTACAGTTCAACAAAGATTTGACTTAATTATAAGAGGACAGGAGAAAAAATATAAACACAAAGGATATATTTTATACATTATGATATTTTGTTTCAGTTATATTTTAAGTTTTGTTTTTGCATTTGAGCCAGAATATAATAATCCAGATCATAAGCCAGATGAAGTTATATACAATTTAGAAAATAAAGATACATTTTTTATAAAAAACAATAAAGGATATAAAATATATTATAAAGGAAGATTTGTAGGAAAGTGTAAATCATTAGAAACATTTCAAGGATATCGTGTATATAAAAACGACAATGAGGCAAAAGAAAATGAAGAGATTAAATAAAAAGATTGTTTGTATCTTATATAGTATTGTATTGATAGGCATAAATGTTTTTGGGTTTGCAATTTTCAGTAATTATCGCATGACAGATAAGATTTTCCATAAGAGAGTGGTAGAAGTTCAAGCCAGACAACAAGAACTTGTGAATGTATCAGAAGTTCATAAAGAACTTTTAAAGTTTGCAAATCAATATCATGTAACAATTATGAAATATGAATTCCTTAATGAAAAGGAATTATCTATTTATACAACAAATCAACAAGAAGTTTTAAATATGAAGTTTCCATATACCACATGGAAAATAAATGTGTATCCATTTAAAGATTTGAAGAATGTAGGATATGGAAACACATTTTTTATAGATCATACGACGAGAGCAATAGAGCAGAAATTAGAACAGGGATTATCCCAATATGGTATTGTAAAAATATATACCAATCAACAAAAATGGCAATCAATAAATAATCTTTCAGTGTTGTATTTGTTAGGATTTAGTGTTTTATTTTTATTGCTAGGATTTAGTGTTTATTATATATATTCGAGAAAGAAAATAGCTTTAATGAAATATTGGGGATATTCGAAAGTATCAATTATATGGAAGATAAATAAAGATATCATAAGATTTTGGATATTCAATGAAATGATATGGTTAATGATATGGATTGGAGTTGGATGGAAGTTTGAAGGAATACAAAAAATAATAGAATATATGTCTACATGTATTTTGGTAAATTTATTGATAAGTATTATAATTTTTCTGTTGGCAATTATAATAAATTGTATGATATTATCTTTTGAAAAGCATATATCAGAAGGGGAAAAAAATGGCTTTTTTAGTCAAATCAAAAAAGTATCTTATATAGTGCTGATTAGTGTTCTTATAGCTGTTCAGTTAACTTTAAGTAATGCAACAAATGATGCACAACGATTGAAAGATAAACAGCATACTTTGAGTTATTGGAATAAGACAAAAAATATTTATACAATTAATTTTCAAGGATATGATTCTTCGGTGGCAGAAGATTCTTTGGAAGCAAGAAATATTAATGATGAGTTAAAAAATTTTTATCAAAAATCAAAAGATAAAATAAAAATATTTCTTATAAACTCAGATAATTATGAAAAGGAATCGGATGGAAGAGGAAATCAGAGGTACGAATTTGAGTATGTTGGAGATAAAGAAGAGCAAATTTGTTCACCAGCAGGAAGAAGTATTCAAATAGATGAAAATTATTTAAAGCGAAATCCAATACAAACATGTAATGGAAAAGCCATTTCAAAATTGATTGATTACGATCAAAATACTCTTAATATCTTAGTGCCAGAACAGTATAAGAAATATGAAAAAAAAATCGTAAAAAATTATAAAGAAAATTTCTATTTCCAAAAGGTTACAATAGATAATTATTTTAGAAAAAATATGAATAAACCAAAAAATATGTTGAAAAAAGATAAACTATCTATTCATATTATATATGTGAAAACGAATCAATCTTATTTTACATATGATTCAGATACAGGAAATGGGAAAAATCAGATTATAGATCCAATAGCAGTCATTTATACAGGCGGAGTGGATTCATCTTGTATTGCATCTATGTATGCAGGAGATACAGTTTCAGGCAGCATTTATTTTGAGGATAATTCTAAAAAACAAGGTCGGGCATATCGAAAAGTAGAAGCATTAGAACAAGAGTTAGGTATTTATCAATTTAACTCGGTAACAAATATTTATGGACAGGCAGCCAGTAATCTTGTGATTATTCGACAGAAAGTAATGTGGCAGAGTGCAATTTTATTAGCAGTTATACTTTGCTCCATAGTATTTATAACAATAGCAGTTAGTGGATATTATTTTTCAAAACAACAAAGATTATTATTAGAAACTTTATGGGGATATGGCTATATGTCGTCAATAAAAGAAATCATTCTAGTTTTGATAGGCATTAATTTGTGCACAACTGCAGTAGTATATATTATAAAACATAATGTAGTAGTATGGTATTTTATGATTATAGCATGTATCATAGAGATTATTGTTACAAGGTTAGAGTATGATTATTTAAGTAAGAAAAATTTACATGAAAAAATAATAAATGGAGAGCAATGGTGATGATTGAAAAGATATTTGTAAATCATTTGGTGATCATGTAGTTTTGAAAAATTTTTCGTTAAAAATCAATAAAAATGAATTTATTGCAATTATTGGTGAGAGCGGGGCAGGAAAAACTACTATTTTAAATATGATTTCTATGATTGATAAACCAGATAGTGGGAGTATTTCAATCAATGGAAAAAATAGTTTTTCTAAGAAAGATGTTCAAGATTTAAGAAGATATGTATTTGGGTATATTTTTCAAAATTATGCCTTGATAGAAAATGATACAGTAAAAGAAAATCTGTTGTTATCAAAAAAGTATCGAAAGGATTTTAAAGAAAAAGAGCTAGGAGAATCTTTAGAGAAAGTTGGTATATCCAAGGAATATCTTGGACATAAGGTTTGCGAATTAAGCGGTGGAGAACAACAAAGGATAGCAATTGCAAGAACGATGTTAAAACCATGTGAGATCATACTTGCAGATGAACCAACGGGGAATCTGGATACAAACAATAAGGAAAAAATTATTCATTTATTTAAAGAATTAAAAAAAGAAGGAAAAACTATGGTATTTGTAACACATAGTTTAGGATCAGCACAAGAATTATGTGATAGATCAGTTTGGCTTAGCAATGGAGTTATCAAAATGGATGGAGCTACAAACGAAGTAATAGAAAAATATTTGGAGGAAACAAAATAGGAGGAAGAATAAATGGGATTTTTTAAAAGCTTATATGATTATAGGGA
>CAJMRU010000117.1 GCA_905215845.1 uncultured bacterium | reverse complement strand
AAAGAGCTGTCAAAAAATATCTATTTTTCAACTGGCTCTAAGGTTTATTTAATTTCTAAAATATTTTCTCTTTTTATTTTTATCACCCTATTTTATAATTTTAGGTAAATATTCCATTGTATTACAAATCCTATTAATTATACAATATTTTACCATTAAAAGTCAATGTTTTTAGAAATATTTTCTTTAAAATATAGACTTTTTTTTTCTTTTATAGTAAAATGTTTTAAAATATTAAAACTTAGGAGGAAATATGGCAACTTTACCATTAATAGTAAAATACTTAATCGTTTTTGTAGTATCAATGGTTCCAATAGTAGAATTAAGAGGAGCTATTCCAATTGCTGAAGGGCTTGGTTTAAATATCTTTTGGTATTATCCAATAGCAATTATAGGAAATATGTTACCTGTTCCATTCATTTATTTATTCGCAAGAAAAGTTCTTGAATGGGGAAAAGATAAAAAAATAATAGGAAAATTCTTTACATGGTGCTTGGAAAAAGGTGACAAAGGAGGCAAAAAACTTAAAGAATCTGCCGGTAATAACGGAATCTTTTGGGCTTTGTTAATATTTGTTGGAATTCCTTTACCAGGAACAGGAGCTTGGACAGGAACTTTAGCAGCAAGTTTTTTAAATCTTGATTTTAAAACAAGTATATCAGCAGTTACACTTGGTGTTTTATTAGCTGGTATTATAATGTCTTTAGGTAGTAAAATAGTCGCTTGGCTTGGTTGGGCCGGAGTAATTGCAATTGTTGCAGTAATTGCAATTATTGTAATAGCATCAATTTTAATTAAAAAGAAAAGAAAAACAAGAGCGAAATAATTATACTTACCATTAAAAAAATAAATCTTAGTTCAGATATAGTTATTTATGAACAAAAATAGTGAATTAGAATTTTTTTCTAGTTCACTATTTTTTTGTTAGATTAATATATTAATTAAAGTTAATTTGTGGTACATTTTCAACCTTATTTATAAATTAAATATTTTTTCTTTTTATTCCATATTATTTTTTGGTGATTTCAATTTATTTTTATATTCAATATAATCATTTATAAGTATTTTTAATATAGCAATTACTGGCACTGCCAAGAACATTCCTACTATTCCAAAATATGCTCCACCAACTGTTACTGCAAATAGAACTAATAGTGGACTTATTTTTAAAGATTGACCTACGATTTTTGGATTTATAATATTTGCATCTATTTGTTGTAAAATTATTACTACTATTACCATCCAAATTGCTTGTGATAATCCCCCTGTAATTAATGTCACTAATACTGCTATTACTGTTGCTATTATTGCTCCTACATATGGTATCATATTGAACATTCCTATGAAGAATCCTAATAATGGTGCATATTTTACTCTCATTATTGTTAATGCTATTGTTACCAATATTCCTACTACTATTGCATCTAAAAATTGACTTGCGATAAACTTGAAAAATATTTCATTTGAGTTGTTAAAATATTTGTCTATATTCTTATATGTATTTTCCTTAAATATAGCACCTGTTAATTTTTTCAAAAATGCTATTATTTGTTTTCTTTCTGTTAAAATGTATATTGATACTATTATTGCAATAAATATATCTATTACACTAAATACTGCACTTATTGCATTAGTTACATATCCTATTATTTGTTCTACATTGAAATATTGTTTTATATTTATATTTTGCAAGCTATGTATTGCATCTTGCACTATTTGCCCCTTGAAGAATGAATCTTCTGGAAGTTTATTATAATTTTCTATTGCACTTGTTATATAACCTTGTAAATTATTTAAGAAATCTGCAATACTTCCAAAAACTATTGGCATTATACAACTAAATAGTATTATGATTATTGCAAGTATTATTAAATATACTGTTATTACTCCTAAAACTCTAGACCTTTTTCTTATAAATTTAATCTTTACTTTGTTAAACCATTCTTCAAATTTTCTTGCCGGCATATATAATAAATATGATATAAATATTCCTACTATAAATGGGCTAAGTACATTCATTAATCCTTTTATTCCATTCATTACACTATCATAGTTGTCTATTCCTTTATAAACTAGAATTAGTGCGATTCCTAGTAGAAACCAGTATATCCATTTTGACCAGTCTTTTTTTGTATTTTTCATACTTTTCCTCCTATTTTATGCTTTATTATAAATTAAATATTTTTTACCTTTTATCCCCTATTTATATATTTTACATCTACAATATTTTCAAATTAACTTATGAAAAACTTATCACTCTTTAATTTTTAATCCTACTGGACAATGGTCACTTCCATATATTTCTTGATAAATTTTTGCATCTTCTAATTTATCTTCCATATCTTTTGAAACTATAAAATAGTCTATTCTCCATCCTGCATTATTAGCTCTTGCGTTTCTCATATATGACCACCAACTATATTCTCCTTCTTTATTTGGATAAAAATATCTATATGTATCAATAAATCCTACTTCTAACAATTCTGTCATTTTTTCTCTTTCTTCATCTGTAAATCCTGCATTTTTTCTGTTCGTTTTTGGATTTTTCAAGTCTATTTCTTTATGTGCAACATTTAGATCTCCACACATTATTACTGGTTTTTGTTTATTTAAATTTAATAAGTATTTTCTTATTTCATCTTCCCATATTTGTCTATAATCTAATCTTTCTAATTCTCTTTTTGAATTTGGAGTATAATTGTTTACTAAGAAAAAGTTTTCAAATTCTAAGGTTATTATTCTTCCTTCTTTGTCATGTTCTTCTATTCCAATTCCATATGTTACATTTAATGGCTTAATTTTAGTAAATATTGCTGTTCCTGAATATCCTTTCTTTTCAGCACTATTCCAATAACTTGTATATCCATCAAAATTCAAGTCAATTTGTCCTTCTTGACATTTTGTCTCTTGAATGCAAAAAATATCAGCATTAATTTCATTAAAAAATTCTTCAAATCCTTTTGTCATACAAGCTCTAATTCCATTTACATTCCATGATATTAATTTCATTTATTCGCCTCCACTTAATATTTAAACTTTATTTTAATTCATTTTTTCGTTTTCATTAATTTTTTATTGGTAAATAAAAATCAAAAAATTTTCAGTTTTCTATATATAAGAAAAAACTGCCCGTTTATCTAGGACAGTTCTATTATATATTATTTTTTCTTAGTTTACAACAGAAACTGGTAAATATCTTACCCCCCATTGTAATGCTTCTGCATGTGAGCTAACAAATATATCTATTTTATTTCCAGTTATAGCTCCACCTCTATCTTCAACAGTATAAATATGTCCACCTATATTTAATTTTGTTCCAAATGCATATTTTGATGAAGCAGCTACTGTTCTTCCTGGTGTAGCCCTTGTTCCTGATGCTGTTCTTCCTGTTGCTTTTCCACAACATTTTGAACATGGACAATATGCTGTTATTTTATATACTGTTCCTGATGAATTTCCTCCTGTTGTTCTTGGTAAGCTTGAACCTCTTGATGTTACTGTTTTCTTTTGTACTTGAACTATTTTGTTCACTGGTTCAGTTATTACCTTTTCTGATATAACTGTTTTTTCAATTTCTACATTATTTTGATATTTAATTTTATATGTTATTTCTTTTAATCCGTCTTTTCCTTGTTGCACAACTTTATTAGTTGAATCTGCTGTTCCTGCATTATTTGTATTTTTTGTTATTGTCTCATAAGGTATTGCAACTTGTTCTACAACAATTTTTTCTGTTATTGGTGCATAACTTTCCATTAATTGATTTAATGATGTTTCTATTCCTTGTTCTGATATTTGAGCTATTTGGACTTCATTATAAGATTTATCAGTTACTTTTATTGTTTCACCTGCTTTTATCTCACTTTCTAGCTCTGGCATTGTTTTTTGATTTTCATTTAAAACAATATTATTCTCCTCAAGGATTTCTGATACTTTTGTTTTAGATGTTAATGCTGTCATTTCATATCCATTTTGTAAAACTATTTTTACATCTTTTAAATCAGTATTTACTGCAAGTACAGTTATTCCTGATATAAGTATTAAAATTATGCTCACACAGATAATCTTCATTATAGAAATTGAAGCTTTTTCTTCTCTCTTCATAAAATTAATTACCTCCTTTTGGCAACACGTATATTATACTACTTTTTAAGTAATCTGTCAAATTTTGCTATTCTTTTAGCTTTTCTACTATCCCCAATGCTTGTACCTTTATTATATTTTTTCCATATTTTTCATAAAAATCTTCAAATACCTTTGCTCCAATTATTTCCACATTATATTATATGCTAATAAAATTTTTTTATTACTTTATATTACTTTTTTGTTACATTTGTATTTCTTTATTCTTTTATATAGTACATTTTCAATATATTTGTTAAT
>CAJMRU010000116.1 GCA_905215845.1 uncultured bacterium | reverse complement strand
AGGTCACTTTTACTTGTTGTATATGAAAAAATCCTATATAGGGTCAAGATAAAAGTCGATTTTTTCTATACAATAAAAACTAGATTTTATTTTGAACCTATATATAAATTTCTACATGCATCAAATAAATGTAATATTAAAAAACTACCACATAATATAAAACTCCATGTTTCCATTTAAGAAATCCATATTATATAATAGTTTTTTTATCTCAATTACTTATTCAATTTAAATTATGCTTTTTTTGCTATTTCAGCGATTTCTGTAAAAGCTTTTGGATCTGATACAGCTACTTCTGCTAACATTTTTCTGTTTATTGTTACATTAGCTTTTTTTAATCCAGCGATTAATTTGCTATATGTTGTTCCATTCATTCTTGCTGCTGCATTTATTCTTGCTATCCATAATTTTCTGAAATCACTTTTTCTATCTTTTCTTCCTACATATGCATAAGATAAAGATTTTAATACTGCTTGATTAGCATTTCTAAATCTGTAATGTTTTGCTCCATAATATCCTTTTGCTTGTTTTAATATTTTTTTATGTCTTTTTCTTGTTATTCTTGCTGTTTTTACTCTTGCCATTTATATTCACCTTCCTTATTTTCTTATTTCCTATTAGTTACCATATGGTAATAATTTTTTGATTGTATTTTCGCATGATTTATCTGCGTATCCGTTTTGGATTCTTCCTGATTTCTTTTGTCTTTTTGTTTTGTTGGCTAATAAGTGTCTTCTGTTTGATTTTGTTCTTTTTACTTTTCCTGTTGCTGTTAAAGAATATCTTTTCTTTGCAGCTTTATTTGTTTTTAATTTTGGCATAATTTTTTCTCCTTTCGATTTTTAATTTATTTTACTCAGATTATTTGTCTGATTTTTTAGCTAAAATTATGAACATATTTCTTCCTTCAAGTTTAGGTGCTTTTTCTACAACTGCTACATCACTTAAATTTTCTATAAATTTATTTAGCACTTGTTCACCTGCTTTTGAATTGTTTACTTCTCTTCCTCTAAATCTAACTGTTATTTTTACTTTATTGCCATCTTGAATAAATTTCTTAGCATTTTTAGATTTAAAGCTGAAATCATGGTCTTCAATATTTGGTGTTACACGCAATTCTTTTATTTCAAAACTTTTTTGTTTTTTCTTTGCTTCTTTTTCTTTTTTAGCTTGCTCAAATTTATATTTTCCATAGTTCATTATTTTACAAACTGGTGGATTTGAATTTGGAGCAACTAAAACTAAGTCTAAATTCTTATTTTCTGCTTTTTCTAAAGCTTGTTCAAAAGAAATAACACCTTCTTTTTCACCATTTTCTCCTATTAATTGTACTTCTTTGGCTTTTATTTGCCTGTTAATTGGTAATTCTTGTTTTATTCTAAAACACCTCCAAAAAAAAATTTGACTTCTGTTACAAGTCAAATCTAAAAATAAATATATACATATGAAAATGTTTTATTTATTTAATTTCTAACCTTTTTCTTTACTTAGATAAGGTGAGAAGTTTGACTTCTTCTTGTAACATTAAATATAATAACATATTTTTGGTAGATATGTCAAGTAGATTTGAGATTTTTTTACACAAATTCTTCCCAAACCAAATTTGCCAAATCTATCCCTTTTCTACTTAAAAAAATCCTATCTCCGTCAATTCTAATCAAATCCTCTTCTGCTAACTTCTCCAATTCTTTATGATATACATATATAGGATTCTCAACAAACTTTTCTTTAAAGCTTGAAATTTTAACACCTTCAAGCTTTCTTAAGCCAAGTAACATATATTCTCTTTTCTTATCTTCTAATGATTGTATTTCATCTATTTCATAAACTTCTTCTACTTTTTTTAAAATACTTTCATCACCATTTCCAAGTTTTATAATTTTATTTACCTCAATATCTTTATTATTTATATTTTCAATATATTTTTCTACACTACTCTTATTACAATATCTTACACCATTTATATAAGAATGTGCTGAAGTTCCTATTCCAATATATTCTTTTTGCTCCCAACAGTTTAAATTATGTTTTGATTCTTTCCCTACTCTTGAAAAATTAGATATTTCATAGTGGTTATATCCACTAATTTCTAATGTATTTTTAACATACCAATACATATTTCGCTCTAACTCTTCATCTAGTAATTCCATTTTTTCTTCTTCTATCAACTTATCAAGAACTGTTCCCTCTTCTAATATTAATGAATATACACTAATATGATTAGGATTTAATTCTATTATTTTATTTAAACTTTCTTTAACATCCAAAATTGTTTGATCTGGTAGTCCTATCATTAAGTCTATATTTATATTATCAAATCCAGCTTTTTTTACTATACTATACGCATCTAAAAATTCATTATATGTATGTATTCTACCAATTTGCTTTAAAATTTCGTCATTGGTACTTTGCAGTCCCATACTAATTCTATTTATTTTTGCTTCTTTATATAAGTTCACTTTTTCTTCATTTATTGTACCTGGATTTACTTCTAATGTAATTTCTATATCTTGAAATTTTGTATCATTATTAACTAAGTTTTTTTCTATTTCTTTTAGAATTTCTCCTATATATTTACTATCTATATATGATGGTGTTCCTCCTCCAATATATATAGTAGTAACATTATAATTTTTCATAAATTCTTTGTTTTCCAAATATTTCTTTAATTCTTTTATTACTGTTTTTATATATTTTTCTACTATCTCTTCCTTACTTGAAAAAGACACAAAATCACAATAATAACATTTATGTTTGCAAAATGGTATATGTATATATATTCCTAATTCTTTATTTTTCATCTGCTATCTCCATTATTTTTTTCAATCTATAATTTACTCCTGATTTTCCTATTGGTTTTTTTAACATTTTTCCTAGTTCTATTAGTGAAATATTTGGATTTTCTAATCTTAATTTTGCTATCTCTTTTAAATTTTCATCTAATTTATTAAATTTTCCTGTTTGTTGTAATTTTTTAATTGCTCCTATTTGCTCTATTGCTGCATTTATTGTTTTATTTAAGTTTGCTGTCTCACAGTTTACTATTCTATTTACTTTTCCTCTCATTTCTTTTTGAATTCTAATGTCTTCAAACTTCATAACAGCTTTATTAGCACCTATTAGTGCTAGTAAATTTGAAATTTCTTCTGCTTCTTTCCAGTAAATAGAACACCTTGTCTTTGTATTTAATTCCTTAGTGCTTATATTTAAACTTTCTATTATTTTCTTTAAAAATATCATATTTTCTTCATTTGATAAAACTATTTCTAAATGATATGAATTCTCTGGATTGTTTATTGAGCCAGCACCTAAAAAAGCACCTTTTATAATTGCTTTCTTTTGTTCAAATCCTTCTTTTTCTTGATATAGTTCTTCTATATTTTTTGTATATAATTCGTTATTCTTTATTTCTATATGATTTATTTTTTTTATTTCTTTTAGTTTTGTATTGATATAAAAGACTTTTCCTACAATATCTATGTCATAATCTATGTTTAAGTTAGATAACAACTTTGAAAATCTATCTATATTATAATCATTTTCTGTTGAAAATTTTATTTCACTTTGCTTGTGAATATTTGTGTTAGCAGATATTAGATATCCTATTAACTCACATTCTACATTGTTCTTATCAGTTAAGCTATGATTATTATTTAATTCTTGTTTTATATCTGAAGAAAAAGACATTTTAGTCACCTACCTTTGCAATTATTACTCTATCATTATCATATAAATCTTTTATACATTTTTTATTTATATATTGATCATTATTATCCAACAAATTCATAACTTCTTCTTTTTGGTCATAGCCTATTTCTAAACATAAATACCCTCCATATTTCAAGTATTCATATCCAGTTTTTATTATTTTCCTATAAAAATCCAATCCATCTTTTCCGCCGTCTAAGGCTATATGTGGCTCCTTTTGTACTTCCTCATCTAACTCTTTAATAATGTCTTGTTTTATATATGGTGGATTTGATACTATTATATCGTATTTTTCTTTTGATAAATTTTCAAATAAATTTGATTCAACAAATGTTATTTGATTTTCTACCTTATTAGTTTTTGCATTTAACTTTGCTACTTCCAAAGCTTTGTTGCTGATATCTAATGCAGTTATTTCTGTATTAGGTAAATATTTTGCTAGTGACACTGCTATTGCACCACTTCCAGTACATAAATCAAGAATTTTTCTTGCTTTTATTTTCTGAGCTATTTTTATTACTTCTTCTACTAATACTTCTGTATCTTGACGAGGTATTAAAACATTTTCGTCAACAAAAAAATCAAGTTTCATAAACTCTTTACTGTGAGTTATATGTTCTATTGGTATACCTTTACTAAGTTTTGATATTCCGTCAAAAAATTTATCTTCTTGATTTT
>CAJMRU010000115.1 GCA_905215845.1 uncultured bacterium | reverse complement strand
AACATTATATCAAAGGATTCTCAATTTTTCTATTCCGATACCATTTTACACTATTCATCTAAAAGAAAATTTGACATTTCATATGCATTTGAAGTATGATATGTATATGGAATGTCAGAAGTCTATATCATAAACCAGTATAATAAAGTTAAAAAAATAGTAGAAAAAATAATTGAATTATATATGCAAAAGACATTGAAAGAACAATATTAATAGATATTATATAAAATAATTAAAGAAACAAGGATAAAGGAAGAATATATGAAAGTATTAAAGAAAATATTTATAATAATTGTTATAGTTTTTATGCTATTTGTATTTGGAATAACAACATTTCTAATATATCATAAATATAAGAAAGTATATTATGCAGATGACTTTAATATTGAAATACTAAAAAGCCAAACGGATTATGATAACGATGGTATAGATGATTATACAGATATATTACAAGGTGCAAAAATAGAGGCAAAAAATAAGCCTAAATATAAAAGTGCTTACTATGCAGGAGGGTATCCTCCAGAAAACGAAGGCGTATGCACAGATGTTATATGGAGAGCTTTGAAAAATGCAGGATATTTATTAAAAGATATGGTAGATGAAGATATAAGAAATAATATTAAAGAATATCCAAGAGTTGCAGGTAAACAAGATTGTAATATAGATTTTAGAAGAGTACCAAATTTAAAAGTATATTTTGAAAGAAATCAAATTGTTTTAACAACAGATTTAACTAAAATAGAAGAATGGCAACCTGGAGATATAGTTGTTTTTGGAACATCACATATAGGAATTATATCGGACAAAAGAAATAAAAAAGGTGTACCATATTTGCTCCATAATGGAGGACAACCAGTAAGAGAAGAAGATATTTTAGAGTTATACAATAAATATGAACCAATTTCGGGACATTATAGAATGAAATATACTAGAGAGGTATATATATAAAATGAAGGTTATAAGATTAGAAGATAAAAATAATGATATTTTTAATAAAATATGTGAATGGAATTACAACTGGTGGGGAATAAAAAACGGTAATAGTATTGAAGAAGTGGAATGTTATTTAGAACATTCTTTGTGTGAAAATAGATTACCTCAAACGTATGTTGCTATGATAGATAATGAGCCAGTAGGAATGTATCAAATAACAATGTCAGATGATTCACCAATAGAAAGATTATATAAATTAGAAATACAATAAAAAACGAAACTACTGGCAGAGGGAATAGAGAATATTCAAGTGAAGAATTAAGAAGATGTGAAAATCATATTGAAGAACATATGGAAGAAGTAAGAGTTTTAGAGGTGATTAAATGATAAAAATAGCAACAAATGAAGATATTGAAGAAATTTGTAAATTAAGAATTTTACAGCAAAAAGAAGATTGGAAAGAAGAATATGTTGACAAATTTGATTTATATAATTCTACTAAAAAATTTATGATAAATCATTTAAATGATGACTTATATATTTTCTTAAAAATTATTAATGAAAATATAGTTGCAACTTGTGGATTACAAATAATTGACTATTTGCCACAATGTAACGATAATGGTAAATATGGTCATATTTGTAATGTTTATACAGTAGCTGAAAAAAGGAAACAAGGATTACAAAAAGAATTATTAAATGAGGTTATAAATTTTGCAAAAGAAAAGAATTTATCTGAATTAAGTTTGTGCACTGACAACAAAGATGCAATTATGTTGTATAAAAAAGTCGGATTTTATTTTGACAGTACGATTATGAAATTGGAATTATAAATAAGTAATAATCTATAGGAGAATAATTTAAAATGGAACAAAATATAAAGAAAATAATATATGGAATAAGATGTATATTGCTGATGAGATCAGGTATTTAATAGTAAAAAATGGAGGACTGGCATTTACTATCTTCAGAAGGAACAATAGATTTTAATAAGGATGATATTAATGATAAAAAAGTATTAACAAAACAGGAAAAAGATGAAATATTAAAATGTTTATAGATTCCTCTAAAGAAAAAAGATGATATGCAAAATATAGGAGTGATTGTATTAATATGAATAAGAATGAAATTATTTTTGTAACGCATAATACAGGAAAAATAAAATCAGCAGAAAAATATTTTAAAAATTTAAAATTTAGTACGTTTAATTATGAGTTAGAAGAACCAAGAAGTGATGATATAAAAGAAATAGCAACTGCAAAAGTAAAAGAGGCTTTTGAAATAGTAAAAAGACCTTGTATAGCTTTAGATACAGATTTTAGAATTGAAGAGTTAAATGGATTTCCTAGAGCATTTGTAAATTTTTCATTAGATACAATAGGAATAAATGGGATTTTAAAACTAATGGAAGGAAAAGAAAATAGAAAATGTGCATTTAATGAATGTTTAGCTTATCATGATGGGAAAGATATTCATTATTTTTATGGAAATCATCCTGGAAATTTATCAGAAAAAATACAGGGATTAGATAGAGCAGAAAAATGGTCAGATTTATGGTATATATTTAAGCCAAAAGGATTTAATAAAACATTAGCAGAAATGGATTTAGAAGAGAGAGAAAATAGAAGAAAAATTGATGGTTCAGTACAAGCAATGCAGGAATTTGCAAAATGGTATGAAAACCAATAATCATCCATACAAATTACAAGTTTGTATATTCTATAAAGATAAAACGGTGTATGCTAAAAGTATAATTTGTGTTTTGAGGGCAGAATTTCTGCTCTCTTTTAATTATTACAAAACTGTAATTTTATTTTAAACCCAAACTTGCTATAATTAACTTAATAAAAAACATATATTTAAAATTTAGTGTTAAAACTAAATGAAAGGAGAGTTTATGAGAGAAGTTTTAAAAATAGAAAATTTTAAAAAATACTATGGTGTAAATAGCAATATAACAAAAGCAGTAAATGGAATTTCATTAAATATTTCAGAAAGCGAGTTTGTGGCAATAATGGGAGCAAGTGGAAGTGGAAAAACAACATTATTAAATTGTATTTCTACCATAGATACAGTAACAAGTGGACATATTTATATAGACAATAAAGATATAACAACAGTAAAAGAAAATGATTTAGCAGATTTCAGAAGAGAAAATTTAGGCTTTATTTTTCAAGATTTCAATTTATTAGATACATTAACAATTGAAGAAAATATTGCATTATCATTAATAATTAATAAAGATAACATAAATGAAGTTGATAACAAAGTAAAATCTATTGCTAGTAAATTAGGAATTAGCGATATACTAGGAAAATTTCCTTACGAAGTATCAGGAGGACAAAAACAAAGATGTGCTTGCGCAAGAGCATTAATAAATAAGCCTAAATTGATATTAGCAGATGAACCAACAGGAGCATTAGATAGTAAATCTTCAAGAATGTTATTAGAAACAATGGAAGAAATGAACGAAAAATTAAAAGCAACTATTTTAATGGTTACACATGATTCTTTTAGTGCTAGCTTTTGTGGCAGAGTATTATTCTTAAAAGATGGAAAAATATTTAATGAAATAATTAAAGGGGAAAAAACACGAAAAGAATTCTTTAACGAAATATTAGATATGCTTACACTTCTAGGAGGTGATGTTGGTAATGTTAAATAAATTAGCTTTTAGAAATGTAAAAAGAAGTATAAAAGACTATATCATATATTTAATAACAATTACAATTTCATTTTCGCTTATATTTGCATTAAACTTAATATCTAGCTCAGAAGCAGTAGTTGAATTATCAAAAGGATTAGATACCTTTGCTTATGTTTTATATTTTATAAATGCAATAGTTATATTTGTTATATGTTTTTTAATAAACTATACAACAAAATTCATGTTTGAAAAGCGAAGTAAAGAATTTGGAATGTATATGCTTTTAGGAATAAAAAAGAAAAAAATATCTCAAATGTTTTTAATAGAAAATTTGCTAATAGGATTACTTTCATTAGTATTAGCAATTCCAATAGGATTTATTGTAAGCCAATTCATGTCAATGGTAATAGTTAGTATTTTAGGATTGCCACAAGCAATATTTATTGAATTAAATGTGATGTCAATTCTTCTACTATTATTGTATTTTGCAATAATATATGTATTAGTTTTATTTAGAGCAAAGCACAGAATGAAAAAAATAAATATCCATGATTTATTATATTTGGAAAAACAAAATGAACAAAAAATAACTAAAAAGAAAAAACATCGTAATATTATATTTATTATAAGCTTAATAATAGGTATTGTAGGATTAGCAGTTTGGAACTCACAATGGACTTTGGAAAATGCAGGAAATCAATCAACACCAAATTATTTGATATTAAGTATGGCATTAATTATAATAAGTATATATGGAGTAATGATAAGTGTAGCAGATTTTATATTAGCATTTATTTTAAACAATAA
>CAJMRU010000114.1 GCA_905215845.1 uncultured bacterium | reverse complement strand
AATATAATATTTTCAATAATATATAATTTAGGTTAGGAAACAAAATGAAAGAATACAAAGCAGGAATTTATTTAAGACTATCAAAAGAAGATACAAATTCAAATAATAGTATAGAGGCACAAAGAGACATTACTTTGAACTATGCTAAAAAACATAATATTAGTGTAATTAATGAATATGTGGATAACGGATATTCAGGTATTTTAGACTCAAGACCAGCTTTAAATAAAATGATAGTAGATATTTTGAGAAAAAGAATAGATATGATTATTGTTAAAGACTTATCAAGATTAACGAGAGATAAAAATAAAACAGGTTATTATACTGAAGTTTTTTTCCCGGATAATGATGTTAGGCTAATTTCTGTAACAGAATTTATAGATAGTGGCGAAAGATATGAGATTGATGATACTATAATGCTAAGAGGGATAGTGAATCAAAGTTATATTGCAGATATTTCTAAAAAGATAAAATCTGTAAAGACTAATATGAAGAAACAAGGAAAATATGTTGAAAAAAATGTACCTTATGGATATAAGAAAGATGATGAAAATAAATACAAAGTAGTTATAGATAAGAATGTTGCTGATAATGTGAAACTAATATATAGCATGTACCTACAAGGATATTCACAAGGAAAAATTGCAAAATATTTGACAAAAATGAAAATTGATACACCAAAGAAATATAAAGGACAAAAAGTAACAATTAATGAGTGGCGAAGTGATAGCATTAGTAGAATTCTAAAAGATCCATTTTATACAGGAAAGATGATAATAAATAAAATATATACGGAGTACAGAACAAAGAAAAAATATAAAACATCAAAAGAAGAATGGATTTTTAAAGAAAATACACATGAAGCGATAATTTTACAAGAACAATTTGAAAAAGTACAAAAAATGTTGGAAAAGAAGTTTTATAAACCTAAAAATAAATATGAGTATTTACTAAAAGGATTAGTATATTGTGGTCATTGCAAAGCAAGAATGCAATACAAATATAGAACAAGAACCCAAATAAGAAATAAGGTATTAGAGAATCCTCAAAAATGTTGGTATTTTAAATGTAGAACGATTTATAAATTCCCTAGTATATGTGACAAAGGACATACGATTATGGAGAGTACATTAAATGAAATAGTATTAAATGCTGTAAAACAAAAATTGAATACAATAAATATTGATATAGCCACAAATAAGATTACTGATGAATATAGAAAAAATGATATAACCTATAAAGAAATGAAGCTATTCAAAAACAATGAAATAAAAATAGATAACGAAATGAAAAAACTATATAGTAAAAGAGTAGATGAAAAAATATCAATAGAAAATTTTAAATTACAGTATGATAATCTCAAAAGTAAATTAAAAGAAAGTAAAAAAGTTTTAGAAGAATTGCAAGAGAAAAATAAAAACAAAATATCAGAAGAAAACTTAAAGAAAATTGTTATGGATTTTAAACAAGGCAAAGAATTTACAAATGAAATTTTAAGACAATTAATAAACAGAATTGAAGTATATGAAGATAAGAAAGTTGAGATAGAATTTAATTTTTAAAGTAATCTAATTATAGTTGGGATTTTTAATTAAATATTAAAATGCAGTAAAAAGCACCCATCAGATGGAGGAGCACAAAGCAAAAATGGAATTTCAGAAGCTGATATAAATTTAAAAATAACCTTCAAGTTGAAAAAATTATTAGAAGAGGCTGGGTGTAAAGTTATATTAACTCGTTCGGATGAAAATGCCATATATGATTTAGATAGTAAAACTTTAAAAGAAAAAAAGGTATCAGATATGAGAAATAGAGTAAAGATTGGAAATAATTCATCAGCAGATATTTTCGTATCAATTCATTTAAACAAGATAGAACAATCAAAATATTATGGATGGCAAACATTTTACAAGGAAGGAAAAGAAGAAAGTGAAAGACTTGCTAAGTCAATTCAAAACGGATTAAATAATTCTATGCAAAAAGAAAATAAAAGAGTAGCGATGAAATTAGATAATAAATATTTAATAAAAAACATACAAATACCAATTTCAATTGTAGAATGTGGATTTTTATCTAATCCACAAGAAGAAAAAGAATTACAAGATGATGTATATCAAGAAAATTTGGCATTAGGAATTTATAATGGGATTATAGATTATTTTGAAGAGTGAAATTTATTGTAGGAATAATATAAGAAAAGTAGCAAAGTTAAATAAGAAAAGCTAATAGAGAGATTAAAGGATAAGATATAGAAAAATCCTATATAATCAAAAGAAAAGTCAATTTTTTAAATAATAGAAATCAATTTTCAAAGTATTACGTGGTAAAAAAGCATAAAGTATATAACAATTAATTTTTACTATATTGTTAAAAAATATGTTGACAAATGGAACACATAATGTTATATTTACCAATGAAAGGAAAGTGATACTATGAAAATTGATTATGCAGTTATAGGAAAAAGAGTAAGAAACCAAAGAGAAGTAAAAAAATTAGAAATTAACAATATAGCTAATTCACTAAATATTCCTAAAAAAACAATAGACGATTTGGAAAATGGAATAGCTAAAATAAGTTTAGTAGATTTTATTAGAATTTGTGACTTATTAGATATTTCAGTTTTTGATATATTAAATATTGAAAATAGAGAAATTAGTAATTGCATTGATAAACAGTTATATGAACTAATAGTACAATGCAATATTAATAAACAAAAATTAATTTATAATATAGTAAATTTGGCAATAAAAACCCAAATTATCTAAAATTTGACTTTTTATCCTTTTTATAGTATACTAAGAAGGTACTACTTTTTGCAAATATATAAATATTTAAGGAGAAGGATTAAAATGAAAAGTAAAATGAATATAAGAAGCATTATAATTATGTCAGTAATATTACTTCTAAGTATGCTTTTTATAAATATTAGCTTAGCAGCAAATACTGGAACAATCAATGTTGAGACTGCTAATTTAAGAGAAACAGCAGATGCTGAGAGTAAAATTTTAGAACAACTTTCCCTAAATCAAGAAGTTGAAATAGTAGAAAAAGCAGGAGACTGGTATAAAGTTAAACATAACAATATAACAGGATATATAAGAAAAGACTTAATTAATACAAATGAAGAAAAAGTAGAAAAAAATGAAACAACACAAGTAACAAATCAAGTATCACAAGAAAATACAACAACATCAAATAATGTTCAAACTAATGCAATATTAACTGAAAATAATTCTGAATTAGGAGAATATATTTTAGTTGCTGATACTAAATTAAAATTAGTACCTACAATAAATGCAACAGATGTTGTAGAAGTAAAAAAAGATGAAAAAGTTAATGCAACAGAAATTATCAATGATTGGGTATGTGTAGAAACAAAAGCTACAAAAGGTTGGATTAGAAAAGATAAATTACAAAGAGAACAAAAAGTAGAACAAGTTCAAGAACCAGTTCAAGAAGAACAAGTAAAAACTAAAACTAAATATATTAATGCAACATCAGTAAATGTAAGAAAAGAGCCAAATACAACAAGTGAAATTATAGCAAATGCTCTACAAAATACAGCAGTAACAGTATCTAAAGAAGAAAACGGATGGAGTAAAGTAACTTTAAATGGAAAAGAAGGTTATATATCATCTTCACTTTTATCAGATACTAGACAAGAACCAGCAAAAACAAATACAACATCAAGAGGAACAACTACTTCAAGAAAGTCAAGCAAAAAGGAAAAAAGTACAAATGCACAATCTAATGTAGCAAATGATACAAAAACAACAACTACATCAACAGGTTCATCAAAAGGATCTGCAATAGTTGCAACAGCAAAAAAATATTTAGGATATAAATATGTATATGGTGGTACTTCACCAAGTACAGGATTTGACTGTTCAGGTTTCACATCATATGTATATAGACAACACGGAATATCATTAAATAGAACAGCTGCAGGTCAATATAGCAATGGAACATATGTAAGTAGAGCAAATTTACAACCAGGAGATTTAGTAATGTTTGGTTCTCCAATAAATCATGTTGCTATATATATAGGTGGAGGGCAAATAATACATGCATCAACACCATCAACAGGGGTTAGAATAGATTCTCTAAATTCAGGTTATTATAGTAGAAACTATACTGGAGCAAGAAGAATTGTAAATTAAAAGTATAAACTAAAGTGCAATTAGGAGGTAAAAAATAAACAAAATACCATTTTTAAGTGCAATTATAGGATATATAATAGGTATATTATGGGGGCTATACTTTGATTTTAGTATAGTCCTTTTATATATCTTGATAATTGCTATTTTTACGATAAAAAGAAAAATTATTAAAAATAATAAATTTAATATCAAATCTATTTTAAGATATTTAAAGTAACATTCCATAAACTAAGGAATTTTATTCAGG
>CAJMRU010000113.1 GCA_905215845.1 uncultured bacterium | reverse complement strand
ACCACCGCAAAAAAGACCACTGCCAAGAAACCCGCGGCTGCCAAAAAGCCTGCCGCGAAGAAATCCGCCGCGGCCAAAACGGCAAAAACTGCAGCTGCGGGCACCAAACAAGCCAGGAAGCCTGCCGCCTCCAAAAAGGCGGCTCCCAAGGAGAAGTAACCGCTTCTTTCTGGGCGCTTTGGAATAAAACAGCACATTAAGGCGGAAAAACCGCCGATAAGGGGAGAAAAAATTATGAAAGAAAATAATAGAGGTGTAACATTAATTGCGCTAGCAATTACTATAATAGTTTTATTAATTATTTCAGGAATTACTATAACAGCAGGCTCATATAATGCTAAAAAAGCAAAAGATAATAAACTTTTAACAGAAGTGATAATGGTTCAAAACGCTGTCTTACAAAGAAAAACGAAAGCAGAACTAATAAAGGGTCATTATCCAGGACAAAAACTAACTGAAATAGGAATTGATATAGATGATGTTATATCAAAAGTTAATTCAGAAAAAGCTGATGAATATGCAATAATAGAAAAAAAGGACACCGACGAAAGTAATTATTATTTATTATCAAATGAAAATGGTGGAATTAAAGAATTAAATATAAAAGACACAGAAGATGAATATATTGTAAATTATGTGACTGGTGAAGTAATAAATTATACTAAGTGTGTTACAGGGGAAGGAGAGCCAGTATATACATATAGTATAGAAAATAAAAATTAAAGATTGGAATGTTAACAAAGATACAACGATACAATATGTAAGTGTTCTGAAATGTCAAAATATTTTACATATGTTACTTTTGCTCCAAGATTTATAACCATGAAAGGAAAAAACTAAAATATGAATATAAAAGAAATGTTAGAAAATATAGATTTAAAAATTGATAAATCTAAAATAAGTTATGATGAACCAATGTCTAAACATACTTCATTTAAAACAGGAGGATTAGCGGAGTGCTACATAAAGATAGACAATATAGATGATTTAAGAGAAATGCTTAATATTGCTAAAAAATATAATATACCAATAACAATATTAGGAAATGGAAGCAATGTACTTGTTTTAGATGGTGGAATAAAAGGATTCGTTCTTAATATTAGAATAAATAAAATAGAAATGATTAATTATAACAAAAAAGATATATACGCAACAATAGGAGCAGGTATTAAAATGTCAATGTTAGGTCATTTGTTGTTAAGAAACGAAATCACAGGATTTGAAGAATTAGCAGGAATTCCTGGAACCATAGGTGGAGCAATCAGAATGAATGCAGGGGCTCATGGTAAAGAAATAAAAGACATAGTTAAATCAGTAAAATGTATGGACTATGAAGGAAACATTAAAGAATTTCAAAATGACGAAATGAGATTTGAATACAGAAGAAGTATGGTAAAAGAAGAAAAATATATTGTATTAGAAGCAATATTTGAATTGCAAAAAGGAATTGAAAGCGAAATTAAAGCTAAAATGGATGAATATGCTAATTTCAGAAAAGAAAGACAACCTATTGAATATGCAAGTGCAGGAAGTACCTTTAAAAGAGGAAAAGATTTTATAACAGCGAAGCTAATTGATGAAGCAGGATTAAAAGGACTTAAAGTTGGAGATGCCGAAGTTTCAACTAAACATGCAGGATTTATAATAAATAAAGGAAATGCAACAGCAAAAGATATATTAACTCTAATAGAAAAAGTGAAAGAAGAAGTACAAAAGAAGTTTGGTAAAGATATAGAATTAGAAGTTGAAATTATAGGAGAGAATTAGAATGAATGGATTTTTACATTGGTTTAAATCAAGCAATAAAATGAAAAGATGGATGTTTTTAATTTTAATAGGAATAATACTTTCATGTTATGGAATGGCAGAGATAATAGTATTAAAGGAAATATCTTTTCAAGAAGTAGGAAAGATAATAGCGATTTTTGTAGCTGGATTTGTTTCAATAGTTATAGGATTAATATTCTTAAATAAAAGGACCTTAGAAGTTTTAATAGAATCAACAGATGAAAGAATGGAAAATAAAAAGAATGTAAATATTAATTCCTTAATATTTAATAAAACAGTATATGATAAAGGACCTAATATTGTAGTAATAGGTGGGGGAACAGGTTTAAATACAGTTTTAGCAGGTTTAAAAAATTACACTAGTAATTTGACTGCAATAGTAACAGTATCAGATTATGGTGAAGAAAAAACAAATTCAAGAAAAGAACTTCAAACTTTACCATTAGATGATATAAAAAATAGTATTATTTCTTTAGCAAGAGAAGATGAACAAGTAGAAAAATTATTTAACTATGAATTTAAACAAGGAAAATTAAAAGGTCTAGACTTTTCAGATATTTACTTTTTAGCAATGAAAGAAGTAAATGGAAACTTTGAAGATTCAATAATAAAGAGTAATCAAGTGGTAAATATGGTTGGAAAAGTAATACCAGTAACATTAGATGAAATGAAAATCATTGCAGAATTAGCAAATGGATATATTGTAGAAGAAAAATCTAGAATACCTGAAGTAGTATCAGACAAAATAACAAAAATAAATAGAATAACAATAAGTCCATCAAATTGTAGACCAGCTCCTGGAGTTGTAGAAGCAATAAAAAATGCAGATTGCATAGTAATTGGTCCAGGAAGCTTATACACTAATGTTATTCCAAATTTATTAGTAAATGGTGTTACAAAAGCAATAAAAGAAAGTTCAGCAATAAAGGTATATATTAGTAATATAATGACTGAACCGGGTCAAACAGATAATTATAGTGTATCTGACCACTTAAATGCAATAATTGAACATTGTGGACAAGGTGTAGTAGATTATTGTATATATGATACAGGAGAAATTATACCAGAGTTCATAAAAAAATATAATTTAGAAGGACAAGATTTAGTAGAGCAAAATATTGATAAAGTAAAAGGAATTAAGTTTTTACAAAGAAATTTATCAATGATATATGGAGAACATATAAGACATGACCCTAATCTAGTAGCTACATCAATTATAGAGTTAATATGTGATGATTTAAAATATCAAGATAAACAAAACGATCCTCAATATTTAATGTTAAATACTAAATTAAGAGAAGAAAAAAGAATAAATAAAAAGAAAAAAGAAACAGCCAAAAGAGAATTACAAAAACAAAAAGGAAAAATTAAGCCAATAAAGAAAAAGAGCAAAAGTAAATTTAGCAATAAATATAGTGATAGGATAGCCTCTATTAAAGAAGCTGACGAAAAAGCAAAAATGAAAATGCAAAAAGAAGAAAATAAGAAAAATAAAAAAACTGAAACTAAGAAAATAAAAGACATAAGTAAAAACAACAAAGGAACACCTAAAAGAAAAAGAACTCCTCAAGAAATAAGAGAAGAAATGCTAAAACGATTAGAAGAAAGTGAATTCAATAGAAAAGATTAATTATGGAGGATAACAAATGAAGTTTACTAAGGAAAAATTAAATTTAGAAGATGGATTAACAAAAGAATGGCTAATAACAAATGGTATAGGAGGATTTAGTTCTTCAACTATTATTGGAGCAAATACTAGAAAATATCATGGGCTTTTAATTGCTCCATTATTACCACCAGCAAGCAGATATTTAATATTATCAAAAATTGATGAGGCAATAGAAATAAGAGGTAAAAAATATGAGTTATATACTAATGTATGTAGTTCATATATTTCTCAAGGGTATAAATATCAAGAAACATTTGAAAAAGATTACTTACCTACATTTAAGTATAAAGTACAAGATGTAGAAATAGAAAAGACAATTTGCTTAGAATATGAAAAAAACATAATAGGCATATATTATAAAATAAAAAATGGAAAATATAAATCAAAATTGACACTAGCACCAATTATTAATTTTAGAGATTTCCATTCAATGAATACAAATCATTATTTTGAATTAAAACAACATATAATAGATAATAAACTAAAAATTATAGTAGATAATAATTCTAAAGTACCAGTTTATATGAACTTATCTGAAGGTAAATATATAAAGCATGATAATGATAATTTTAATAATATGTTTTATATAGAAGAAGAAAAAAGAGGGTTTTATCCAGAAGAAAACCATGTTGTACCTGGTGTTTATGAAGTTGAATTAAAAGCAAATGAAAAAAAAGAATTATCTTTTGTATGTTCATTAGAAGAAAATATAGAAGAGTTAGATGTCAAAGATTTAATAGAAAAAGAAATTAATAGACAAGAAAAAGAAATTGCAAAATCAGATTTGATAGAAGAAAATGTTTCAAAGACTAAGGCTCAGAAAAATAAAGATGAATTATTAAAAGAATTTTTAATTGCAATAGATAATTTTATAGTATACAGACCTAACTTTAAGTTACATACTATAATAGCAGGATATCCATGGTTTTTAGATTGGGGAAGAGATACTTTAATTTCATTTGAGGGATTATTATTAAAAACAAAAAAATTTGAC
>CAJMRU010000112.1 GCA_905215845.1 uncultured bacterium | reverse complement strand
AAATTATACTTTTGAAAATAATTTGAATAGTATAACTACAGAAAATGAGAGTAGAATATATAAAGAAAATTTTGATAATGTTGTAAAGGAAAATGCAAAGAGTTTTGTTATTAATTTATTAACAAATATGCAAGAATATAATATCTCGATAGATAGTAGTATACTAGAAAATAAAGTAATGACAGAGTTAGCTGAAGACCAAGAATTAGAAAAAATATTAGTAGCATATAATTATTTTGAAAGATTTTATAACATTCAAATAGGCGGAATAAATGTAAGAGACTATGTATTCTTTGATGACAGTATATTAAATCAGGAATAAACCCAAAAATAATTACTAACAAATTTTTGAATGCACCACAGGGACAAAGAATGACAAGTAGTACGGTAGACTTTTATAACAATCAACTAAAAGTATATACTAAAATAGAAGATATAGGTACATTTATTGAATATTTTATTACTACATTTGGTGGTTATAAAGACCCAACAAGATGGATTGTTGACAACTTTGATGGTATATTATGCGAAGCAGCAGCACAAAATTATGGTGAACAAATAGAATATAGAGTATGGAATTTAATGAAAAAGAGACCTATATTGATATTACCAGTATTAACTGCACCATCAAAAGATATGTTTATTGTATCAGTACCAACATCAATTGCAGTAGGATCAATAAATGCATATTTACCAAAATCTGCAAATGATGCAAAGAGGGCAGAATTTAAAACAAGATTACAAGATTATGCAAAGCAATTAGGTACATTTTATAATACAGCAGCAGGATTTATAAATAATTCTGTAACATTAATGAATAAATATACAAGTATACAATGGGATAATCGTTATATAAGTGGAGTTCTTCAAGAAGAAGGAAAAACAGAAGATCCAGTATTTAAACATATTTATGAAGTAACTGGGTATTGGCCAGCAACTAATGGATCAGGAGCATATGCTAATGGAGTAGATGTATATTGGGTTGTAAATAAGTTTGTAGGTGATGTAGCAACATTTACACACGAAATGGCACATAATCAAGATGGAAAAATTTTCTTTGAAGGAGAAGGTAGAAGAAGAAATGCAGGAGGAGAATGCTTTACAGATAGTGTAATTGCACAAAGTTTCCCAGATAGTTCAATGCACTATAATTTAATTTATAATTTTTCTTATACAAATGAAGTTTCAAATAACTTAACTCCAGATAGAATAGATACAAAAGAAAAATTAGCAGACTATTATGAAAAAATGTGGGAAACAATTAATCTATTAGATTACATTGAAGCACAAGCATTTTTACAAATGTCTCCAGAAGTACAAAGTAAAGTAGCAAAACAATATTATGCTCCAAATGGAGAAAATACTTATATAGATACAGAAGAACAAACAGCATGGAGACAATTAAGTGCAGAAGAATTTAAAAAATTAAACTTAAAAACAGTAGAAGATTTATGGGACAACAGAATTAATATAAAAGTAAAACAGAACATGAACAATGGTGACAGTATGGACAATGTATATTGGTACCAACCACACAATGATAAAGGATTTATTCATTTTATAATGTTTAAAAGATTAGCTTTTGAGATGTTATCTGTTGGAGGATATACAAATGGAATGGTAGCATATATAAGTGGAAAATATGCAAATGATTTAGACGCATTAAGAGCAATTACAAATGATTCAAGTATGACTTGGAAAAAATATCAAATGAATAAATATGATACTGTAAAAGAAAAAATGAATAATAATTCATACTTTGATACACAAAAATTAATTGAGATGTTTAAAAAGACAATGGAAACAGATGCTAAAATTGATGTGGATTATGTTGTACCTCCAGATAAAGAAGGATATAGACCAAGTGACACAACCAATAATAATGAAGGAACAAAAACAACAAATCTAAGAAGAATACTATTCCACTATATGCAAAGAGCAACAGAAGATTTTAAAACAGGAATTTATGAACCAAAAGAAATTACACATATTGCAAATAGTACAGACTTTATTCAAAAAATAAAAGAGAATCCACATGGTAAATTTGTTTTAGATGCAGATATTAACTTAAGTGGAATTACAGGAAAAACTTCAATTACTGATGTAGACTTTGTAGGAGAAATAAATGGAAATGGACATACTATTACAGGAATTCAAATGCCAATATTTAATTTAGTAAAATATTCTAATATTTATGATTTAAAGATTGACAATGTCAATATAAATAGTACATCTAACGAGATTGGAGTTTTAAGTAAATCGCTATCATATTCTTTATTAAAAAATGTACATATTGTAAGTGGAAAAATTTCAGGAAATGATAAAGTTGGAGGAATAGCAGGATACTTAAATCAATCAAATATAAAAGAATGTACTGTAAATATAAATGTAAATGCAACAGGAAATAGAATAGGAAACTTTGCAGGAGAGCTAGACAATTCTATGGTACAAGATTCTTATACATTAGGAAATGTCGTAGGAAGACAAGATGTAGGAGGATTTGCAGGATATGCTGAAAATACATCAATAGAAAATTGTTTTAGTGCTGTAAAAGTAGAAGCTAAATCTAGTGGCAGTGGAGGTTTTATTGGAAGAAGTGCTATTGGAAGTAATGTTATAAAGGTAAGATTAGCAAATAATGTTTCATTTGGAGATACAATAAATGCTTATAAATTTGATGGCCGCTCAGATAGTGAAAGAATTAAGAAATATGAAAATAATTATGAATATGAAGAATCGCTAGGACTTTCAACACTAGAAAGAACAGGAATAGATTTTAGTAATAAAATTAGTGTAGTTTCTACAGATACAATAAAGACAAATAAATTTTATTTAGAAACATTAAAATGGGACAGTAATATTTGGGACTTTAGTAATGTAGAAAAAGGATTCTTACCAAAATTGAAAAATTTAGATCCAAATACTAATGCAATAGCAGTAGTAAAGAAAGAAAAAATTAATAGTATTGAGGATTTCAAAAAAATCAATAGCGCACCTGATAAAATATATACTTTAGAAAGTGATATTGATGCAAGTAGTATAACAGAAGGAACAACGATTGTTAGTGCTAAGTTTACTGGAAAATTAGAAGGAAATGGGCATACAATTAGCAACTTAGACAGACCATTATTCAACACTATAAATAGTGCAACAATTAAAGACATAAAATTAAAAGAAGTAACATTAAAAGATGGCAATGAAAAAGGAGCAATTGCAAATGATGCTACAAATTCAAAAATTTCTAATATACATCTAGAAGGATTAACAATGCAAACAACTTCTAATGAATCAGGAGGATTAATTGGAGTATTAAAATCAGGAAGTGTTATAGAACAATGTAGCGCAATAAATATAAACATAACAGGAGGAAATACTAGAACAGGTGGATTAGTAGGAGCCATGGGAAATGGAACTATTAGAGACTCATATACAACTGGTACTATAAATTGTAGAAGTAATGGAGTTGGAGGAATATCAGGACATGCAGAAAGTAATTCTAGAATTGAAAATTGTATATCAAATGTAGAATTAAATATGACATCTTCACAAAATGATAATGGTGGAATTGTTGGAATTTCAAGTAATGTAATATTATTAAACAATTTAAGTTTAGTAACTGGAAAAAATGCGTTCAGAATATATGGAGCAAATATTAGAACAGAATCAAGAAACAATTATGAATTAGAAGATTCTACTTTAAGTACAAATAAGACAGAAGGAATATCTGATTAAATGATAAAAACAATTACACAACTAGAATTAAGAAATAAAGATTTCTATAAAAATACATTAGGACTAAAAGATACAATTTGGGATTTTACTGGAGTAGAAAATGGAAAATTACCAACTTTAAAGAATCAATAAAAATATAGAATATTATTAAGATTTCTAAAATATATAGAATATAGAATTAATAATCTATTTTATGAAAAAACAATATACTTTAGGATTAAATCCATATTTTGTAACAAAAATCAACTCTTTTCATATTTTTATAATATACAAAAATGTGAGAGGAGTTTATTTTATGGATTATGAATTAATGATGAATGGAAATGTAAAAATAGGTCAGAAAGCGCCTGAATTTAATGCGATAACTACTTGTGGAGAAGTATGCTTAAATGATTATAAAGGAAAGTGGTTGGTTTTATTTTCACATCCAGGTGATTTTACCCCCGTAAAGTCATAATCTTTGGATGAATAAATAAAATGCCTGATATTGCTAAAGTTTTTAATATCAAAATAAGCTTAAATTTATAGTTACTTATTGATTCGATAAATGTAGTAAAGCCAACTAAAAATGGCACAGAATCGATTGTGGAGCGATTGATTAGAAAGAAAAAGGAGTATTGAAAGAATTTAAAGGAATATGGATACCATATGAGATATTAGTAGATAAAAATTTGAATGATAAAGAAAAAATGATATATTCAATGATTATATATTTAAGTAAAGATAAAGG
>CAJMRU010000111.1 GCA_905215845.1 uncultured bacterium | reverse complement strand
TTTTTATAGATTTTGACTAAAGAAGGAAGATGACATGGATAATTCTGTGGATAGAAAAAATGCAATTAGATTATATTTAACTGGAACCATAGGTCAAATAACGGTAATAGCAGTTATTGTCTACCTATTGCGTAGGATGGGAATTGTTGTGGATTATACAACGGTGATAGGGATGATAGCAATTGGAATTGGTGGAATATCTTCTGCAATGTGGGGGAGTATTGTCACAGTTCGATATCGAAAAATAAATTTTAAGAGGATTGTAATTGAGTTTGTGAACATAAAGCAACCTGTATTCGGCTACTTGCTTGTTTTTATGTTTTTGGGTATAGAGTTTTGTTATCTATTAATGGGTGGAATGTTACAAGTAAAGAATTGGTATATTCCGGTTATATTATTTGTAAAAGCAATTTTGTTCGGTGGGATTGAAGAAATAGGTTGGAGATATACGTTTCAACCAATTATTGAGGAACAACATGAGTATGTGTTTTCGACATGTGTGACATTTGTCTGTTGGGGAATATGGCATTTCCTTTATTTTTTTATTGAAGGTTCAATGCAATCAATTCATGTAGGTAGCTTTTTACTTGGACTTTTGACAAACTGTTTTATTTTATCTGCATTATACAATAAAACAAGGAGCTTGTGGATATGTGCAATGACACATGCATTGATTAATACATTATCGCAGATTTCTGTTGGTGGAAATCTCTTTGTTTCACTGGTGTGTAAGGTGATTATTATTTGTATTGCCGTTTTTATTTCAGGAGGGATATGTAAAGATAATGAAAAAAGGAGCTAAAACAATGTTGCGGGTATTATTATGGATAGTAGCAGTTATTGTTATTTTAATTTTGATTTGCTTTGTTTATCATAGATATAGACTTAATGCAGAGAAAAAATTACGAGAGCCATTAGGACAGCTTGTTGATATAAATGGAAATAATATGAGCATATATGTGGAAGGGAGTGGTTCTAGAACGCTGGTATTTTTATCAGGGAGTGGAACCTGTTCCCCTATTCTGGATTTTAAATCCTTATATTCGTTGTTGCGTGATGATTATAGAATTGTTGTCGTTGAAAAATTTGGATATGGGTATAGTGATATTGTTGATGAAGACAGAAATATACAGACTATATTATCTGAAACGAGATTAGCTTTGAATAAAGCAGGGATTGATGGTACATATGTTTTATGTCCGCATTCTATGTCTGGAATTGAAGCTCTGTATTGGGCACAGAAGTATCCCGATGAAATTGAAGCAATTATAGGTTTAGATATGGCTGTGCCAGAATATTACGAGAATATGAAAATAAATCTTGCACTAATGAAACTTGGACAATATGCAGCGGATTTAGGAATTACCAGACTAATTCCTACACTTGCGGAAAGTGATGCTATAAAGCATGGAACGTTGACTAATGACGAAAAGAATAGGTATAGAGCAATTTTTTATAACAGAACGGCAACTGTAACAATGATAAATGAAGCGAAGAGTGTTAAGGATAATGCAAGAATTGTAGCTCAAAATGGAGTACCACAGGTTCCTATGCTGCTTTTTATTTCTGATGGTACTGGTGGAACTGGTTTTGATAAAGAAACATGGAGAAGGATACAGGAAAAATACATCTCAGAAGTGGAGTCTGGGAAGTACATAGAATTGGATTGCCCACATTATGTGCATGATTATGAGTATGGAAGAATAAGTGAGGAGATTAAAAGCTTTTTAAGTGATTAATATTTATCAGTCATTTGAAGGGTGATTTTGTGGGATTGTATATTGCAGATGTTTTATTTTTTATGGTACAATATTGAGTAATTACTTAAATTTAGAATTGGAGGAAATATAAATGAAAAATTTAAAATTTTTAAATAAGTTTTATTTAGACAAAGAAAAAGATATAATAATAAATTTATACAAATCAAATGAAGATGAAATAACATATATTTTAGAAACTCCAAATCATAATACTGGAAACTTAATTACTAATTTAGCAAAAATTTGTAATGTAGAAACTGTTAAAAATGAAAATGATATGAAAATAATAACAGGAACTATACCTGCAAGTATAAATGGTGACAATGAAATTGTGTACATTTTTAGACTTGGTGGTTTTAAAATTGCTAATATTTATGAAAACGGAAAAATAGAAATTAAAGCTAAAATTCCAGCAATTACAAAAACACTTATGTCTCAAACAAAAGAATATAATTTACCAATAGAAAAAACAATTATTAAGTCATATATTTTAAAAAAGTCAAAATTTAGAACAGATTTACATACACATATGAATGCAAATCTATCTCCAGATTGCTTAATTGCTTTGGGCATAAGTAATCAAATTAGATATCCTTTATACTATATCAAAAAATTAAATTTGAGAATGTCTAAAAAACAAGAAGTTGAAATTTTAAAACAAAGAGAGCTTGTTAAAGAGCAATTTAAAAATTCTGAGTTAAAAGGTAAATATTTAACAAGAAAAATTGATGATAATACTTTTATTAATTTTGCTGATTTTATATTAAATAACTTAGAAAATGCTGATTATAATATTTCAAAAATAAGAACAAGTTTAGCTATTTTAAAAGATGGTCAAGCAGTATTTACCAATTTAGAAAAACTATACATATACAGATATGTTTTTGCAAGAGGTGTTGAAAGTGACACTAAGATATTATTAAATGAAAATGATATAAATAAAATCCCTGAACAAGATATAAAAAATATGGTTGTTCAAATGTTAAAGGATAAGGAGAAAAATAGTAAATATGCAAAAAATAATTTCTTTCAAAATAAGTTATTATGGATTGCTAGAGAGTATCAAAAACAAGGGATAAAATATGTAGAAATAGCAGATACAAACCTTACAAAAAAAGGAGAACCTGCAATAAAATTATTAGAAGATGTTCATGAGATAATGCCTAAAATTGAAGAAGAAACAGGTGTAAAAATCAGATTTTTATTTGCTATTAGAAGAATTCCTTTAACTATTATTAAAGACCAAAAAACAAGCTTAAATTATTTAAGAGAAAATTTAGATGTTATGAAAGCAGTTGCAAAAAGTCCATATGTTGTTGGTAGTGATTTTATTGGAGAAGAAATAAATGATATAAGTGAATTACAACCAGCTATAAATGAAATCGTAAGATATGTTGTTGAAGAAGATAATGGATTTACAATAAGAATACATGCTGGTGAAAATGATAGCTTAAGAGACAATGTAGAAAAATCAATTGATTGTATTAAATCTTCTTTAAAACCTGGAGAGAAGATGCCAAAGTTCAGATTAGGTCATGGTTTATATACAGCAGATTTGAAAACAGAAAAAGGTAAAAACTTAATTAAAAAGATGCAAGAGTCTGGAGCTATTCTAGAATTCCAATTAACATCAAATGTTAGATTAAATAATTTAAGTGATTTATCTAAACATCCTCTAAAAACATATTTAGAAAATAATATCAAATGTATACAAGGTACTGATGGTTGTGGATTCTATGGAACAGATACAATTGATGAACAATTAGCATTACAAAATTTATTAAATTTAGATAATGAAGATTTTCAAAAAATGCGAGAAGTTGAAGATTTTTTAATAAGTGATAGTGATAAATACTTTAAAGAAAAAAGTAAAAAATTTGAGGAATTTCTAAATGGTAGAACTTTAAGAAACGCTATATTAGAAGAAGAATTGTCAAATGAAGAAAAAAGTAAAGATAATAATATGGATTTGAGGATTCGTAAAGGTGTTTTTGCAAAAGAACTTTTAAAAACTAAAATAAAAGAATTACCAACAGATAAAGTTCCAATTATAATAGCTGGTGGTAGCTTTAATGGTCAAGATAGAGAAACTACATTGACAGAAGAAGGTCAAAAAATGCTTGAAGATTTAATTAAGAAAATAAATAATGAAAAAGCATATTTTGTAATAGGTCATAAAATGCAAGGTTTTGAAAAAGCAATAGTTGATATTTCTAAAAAATTAAATAAAAAGTTTGAAATAGATGCAATAGTTCCTAAAATGATATCTGAAGAAAATGGTCAGAAACTTATAAATGAAAATATTGATAAAATTCGTATTTCAACAGAAAATGAAGATTCTGGAATATATAAAAGCTTTAATTATGAAATTTTTGAAAGAAGAAGTTCTGTTGTAGTTGCATTTGATGGTAATTCTCCAGTTTCTAATCTTGTGCAAGAGGCTAAAAACGGTAAAGGAATTTCTAAAATATATGTAAATGAACAAAATACTTCTTTATATGAAAAAGCAAAATCTTTAACAGGTTATGTTGTTCCTTTTAATATTAGTGACAATATAGTCGATAGAATTTTACAGGAAAATCCTGAAATAGCAGAATAAAAAATATTATAAAATTGATAAGAGCTAAAACCTTTAATTCTGGTAGTGGCTCTTTTATTAACAACTAGAAAATTTATTAAATAATTATAGACAAAATTTAATAATTGAAATA
>CAJMRU010000110.1 GCA_905215845.1 uncultured bacterium | reverse complement strand
ATTTAAAGATATAATATTTTTTATTTTTACTATTTTCTTTTACTGTATAAATTCTTAGTTTTATTAATTTTTACTTATTTTAGCTCCATCTTTTGTATCTTTTACTACATATCCTTTTTCTTGTAATAAATCTCTAATTCTATCAGATTCTTGCCAATTTTTTTCTTTTCTTGCAATATTTCTTTCTTCAACTAATTTCAATATTTCTTCTGGAATTTGAATTTCATTTTTATCTTCTTTTTCAATTTCCAATCCTAATACTGTATCAAATTTTAGTAACAGTTCTGCTATTTTTGGTGATTTTTTCTCATATCTTATAGCTGACCATACAAAACTCATTGCTAATGGAATATTCATATCATCATTAATTGCTTCATGAAATCCATTTTCTATATTTGATAATTTTTTTATATCTTCCTCATTTAGCTCATCTTTACCTTCTTTATGTGTTTGATAACCTTTTCTTAATCTTTCTAAAGATTTTGAAGTAGATTCCATTGCTTCCCAAGTGAAGTTTATTTTATTTCTATAACTTGCTGAATAGCAAAATAGTTTATATACAACTGGGTCATATCCTCTTTCTTTTATGTCTTTTATTAGATAAACATTTCCTAAACTTTTTGACATTTTTCCACCATTGATTAATAAATATTCTCCATGTAACCAGTAGTTTGCTGGTATTTTACCACAAGCTCCTTTACTTTGAGCTATTTCATTTTCGTGATGAGTTGGTATTAAATCTATTCCTCCTGTATGGATATCAAATTGTTCTCCAAGATATTTTCTTCCCATGGCTGAACATTCTATATGCCATCCTGGGTAGCTTGGTCCCCAAGGGCTTTCCCATTTCATCAAATGATTTTCTGGTGCTTTTATCCATAATGCAAAATCATATGGATTTCTTTTTTCTAAATCTACATCTACTCTTGCTCCTGCTTTTTGTTCTTCTACATTATGATTTGATAATATTGGATATTTATCTAATTTTGAAACATCAAAATATATTGCTGTTGATGTTTCATATGCGTAACCATTTTCTACTAACTTTTTCACATATTCTAACATCTCTTGAATATGGTCTGTTGCTTTACATATAATTTCTGGTGTTTCTATATTTAAAGCTTTTAAATCTTCAAAAAATAGTTTTGTATAATGCTCTGCTATTTCTAAAGGTGTTTTCTTTTCTTCTCTTGCTGATTTAAGCATTTTGTCTTCACCTTCATCTCCGTCAGAAACTAAATGCCCAACATCTGTTATATTCATTACATGCTTAATTTTGTAATCATTATATTTTAATACTCTTCTTAAAACATCTTGAAATATATTTGTTCTCATATTACCTATTGTTGCATCTTTATATACTGTTGGTCCACATGAATAAATTTTCACTTCTTCTTTATCTATTGGAACAAATTTCTCTTTTTTTCTTGTTAAAGTATTATATAAGTATATATCCATAACTTTCCTCCTTTTGTTATATTTTAAATTAAGAGGAAGTCATAGCTTAAGACTGCCTCTTAAATTACATTTTCATTAGTGTGTAACTGTGTTATTTTTCGAAATTGAATTTCCAGATGTATTTGTATTATTTCCTGTTGAAGTATTTGTATTTGTGCTATTACTTGTATTGGTTTTGTTTGTTGTATTTGTTTTATTTGTTGCTGGTGGTTTTGTTGTATTTTTATCTGGTTTATTTTCTGGTGGTTTTGCTTCTTCTTTTGGTTTTGTATGAATAGTACAAACATCATTAACTTTATCTTTTGAATTATTTTTTGGATTAACTGGTTTCCACAAATTCAATTGTTCTTTTGGTAATACTGCTCCATAATAATTTACTTTTGTTGCACAATATTGTGAGCAGTATTGTGTTGCTACTTTTCCTGATTCTGTACATAAAGTTTGACTTCCATGACCTTGACATTTTTCTGGAATATTATCTTGTGTAAATATTTCTTTATAAGTGCTTGTGCATCCTGTTGTTGCTAGACATCCTGTTGTTTTACATACAGTTTGCTCTACTATTCCTGCTGGTTTTACAAATGATGCTTTTTCTAATCCTTTATGAATATTTGTCATTACTGCATCCCAAATTGCTCCTGCTGGGTTCATTGTTCCATTAGCATATCTAACAGTTTCATTTCTATCATATCCATACCAACATGCTGCTGCATAATATGGTGTGAAACCACAAAGCCATCTATCATAATCATCATCTGTTGTTCCAGTTTTTGCTGCAACATCTATTCCTGGAATTGCACAATATGTAGCAGTTCCTCCTGATTTTACTGGTTCTTGCATTATTGATTTTGTTATATATGCATTTTGTTCTGATATAACTCTAGTTTGTTCTTGTTTTGGAGTTAAAACTGTATTTCCATTTGAATCTTCTACTTTTGTATAGAAAGTTGGTGTTATATATACACCATCATTTGCTATACTTGCATATGCTGCTGCCATTTCTAATGGTGTTGCACCATTTCTTGTTCCTCCTAATGCTAATGTTATATCTTTATCTTCTTCTGGTTTTATTGAGTGTATACCCATTTTATTTAGATATTCTATTGATTTTTCTGGTGTTAATTGTCGCATTATTTTTACAGCTGGTACATTTAAAGACCTTGCTATAAAATATCTTATATTTACAGGTTCATTGCTAAATTTACCATTTTGATTTTTAGGAGTATATTTTCCCCCAAAGTTTGTTTCTTCATCCATATATGCTGTTGCTGCTGTTATTGTTTTTTCTTGTAATCCTGGTGCTACTACAGCTATTGGTTTAATCGATGAACCTGTTTGTCTAACACTTTGTGTAGCCCTATTTAATCCTCTAGCTTCTTTCTTCTCTCCTAATCCTCCAACAGTTCCTACTACATTTCCTGTTTTATAGTCTATTATAACCATTGCTGATTGAGAATGTTCATTTAATTTATTGCCCTCTTTATCTTTTGCAATTCCATTTACTATATATTTATTATTTGCAAATTCTTGCTCCATTTGTGTTTGAACATTTGTATCTACTGTTGAATGTATTGTTAGCCCACTACTATAAACATAATTTTCTGCTAATTGTTGTGATATTCCCTTTTCTTCCATAACTTGTTTAACTACTTGGTCTATTACAGCTTCTGTATGATATGAATAAGATGAGCTTGTTGCAATACTTCCTTTGCTAAATCCTAATCCTGCATCTACTTCTGCTATTGCTGCTTGATATTCTTCTTGAGTTTTTATATATCCTAATTCATTCATTTTGTTTAATGCTACTTTTGTTTGTTTCTTTATTAACTCCATATTATCTTTTGTTGTATCAAATGGATTATATCTATTAGGTGAACTATTTATTCCTGCCATATATGCACATTGAGCTAAACTTAAATCTTTTGCACTCTTATTAAAATAATATTCTGCACCTAGTTCAACTCCATGTAAATTTCCTTCTCCTCCAACATATAAAATGTTCAAGTATAATTCTAAAATTTGGTCTTTTGAAATCATTCGTTCAACTTGACAAGCTTTAGCCCATTCTTTTACCTTTCTCATAATACCTGCCAAACCACTTCTTTCGTCATCTTTTGTTATATTCTTTACTAATTGTTGAGTAATTGTACTTCCTCCATAAGAGCTATCTCCTAGTAAAGTCTTTATTATTGCTCCTGCCGTTCTTTTTATATCAACACCATGATGCTTATAAAATCTTTCATCTTCCATTGCTACATAGGCTTTAGGTAAATATTCTGCCATATCATTTAGTGAAATGATTTTTCTTTTTTCATCTCCACTTAATTGAGCAACAATTCCCCCATTTTTATCTACAATTACAGTATTTGCAGCACCTATTTTAAGTTCTTCTTTTGTAATTTCAAAGTCATCACCAAAAAGTCCAAAGAAAACTCCTGCAACTACTCCTGCTCCTATTACACATAGAAGTAAAATTATTAATATCATAATTCTTATAAACATCATCAATTTAGGATGTCTACTTGAAAATTTTCCTTCTTTATTTTTCTTACTTTTCTTTTTATTTTTTTCATTTTTACTTGTAGCCTTATTTTTTGTATTACTAACTTTTCTTTTTTTGTTATTCTTTGAGTTTTGTACTTTATAAGGCCCACTTTTATTCTCTCTATTATTCTTCTTATTACTACTATCTGTTGGCATTTTACAACCTCCTTGCCAAAATATTGATGTTTACATTATATTATACTTTTAAAAAAAAGAAAAGCATTTATAGAAAAATTTGTAATATTAAATCAAATTATTTGTTCCAATTAGTTTCTCTATTACTACTCCATCTATTTTCAGCTTTTTTAAAATTTCTTCTACTGGTTGATTTTTGTATAAAATTCCTTCATACAGCTCTTTTTTGAAATAATTTTCAAAATCTAAAAAATTAAAATAACTACAATTTTTGACATTAATTTCGTAATCATTAATGCAAATTCCATTATATCTTTTTTTCTTGATTTTAACATTATTTTGAAAGTTAACTA
>CAJMRU010000109.1 GCA_905215845.1 uncultured bacterium | reverse complement strand
CCTATCATTGCCAGCTTATCTCTACAAAGTGTTCTAAAAACATTTCTCCAAAATTTTCTTTTTATTTTCAAAATCAAATCAGATTCTAACTCTTTATCTGTCTATATCATCCATAGTACTACTTTTATCAATTTGATGTAATTGTTCTAATTGTTTTTCTGTAATATTTATTACTTTACCACAACAAGGTTTAAAATCTTTATTTCCATAAACGAGCCAAATAATATTTTCTCTTTTTAGATCTTCCTTTGGCATAGTTCCAGGACAAGGATAACCATCAGTAAAAACAATTTTGTTTATTTCTCTTTTTTTAGTAAATGATCTAACTGCTAAATCCCAATCTTCTGTCCATGCTGAATGTCCTCTAGCTCCTCTAGGTATAGTAAAATTATCTATGTCTTTTACATTTTTTATATCTACAAGTCCCCAAAATTGCTCATTAAAGCATCCTACTCTTAGTTTTGATTGTTCTAATAATGGTTTTAATTGCCTTAGAAATGATTTTACTAATTCTAAATCTACTGAGCCAGAAACATCAATCATAACTTCTGTTTCAGCTTCATCTTCTATATCATTTTCTTCTAATCTATATGCATAATTATTTTCTGCAATAGAACGCCTTTGACTCCAAATTGTTTCTGTTTTTTCTACTTCTCTTCGTAATAAAAGCTTCCAATCAATTTCTTCTTTACTTTTTCCTATATCCCCTAATTCTATTGTTCCTTTATCTGTACTTCGTATATCTTTTTCAGTCTTTTCACGTCTAGATTTGAATTTTTCTCGTTTTTCTTTTCTATTATCTTCAAATTCTCCTCTTTCATCAAAATCTATATCTGTATTTTCTTCTCCAGTTTGCTCTTGTTCTTGTCCCTGTTCTTGTTTTTGTGGATTTTCATCTTGCCTTTGTCCTTTCTTTTGAGAATTTTGCTGTTCTTTAAATGCTTCTTCCCATAAGCTATGGTCATCTCCTTGACTTTTACCTTCATCTGAATTTTGATTTTCAGTTTGCTCCGAATTTTCATTATCTTGTCCTTGTTCTTGATTTTGCTCATTGTCTTGTTTATTATCTTGTTGCTGGTTCTGTCCATTTTCTTGCTGATTATCTTTCTCCTGTTCTTGTCCATCTCCTTGTTCTTGGTTTTGATTATTTTTTTGTTCTTGTTCTTTCTTTTCTTTTTCTTGTAACAATTTCTGATAAAATTCCTCTGCTGAATAATCTAGTGCTTCTGGCATATTTACATATCCTTCTTTAATTGTAAATCCATCTCTTTCTAAATTCGCATTTATAATAGCATCAGTTGCTATATTCCAAAGTTCTGGATCTCTTTTTACACCACTTTTATCTTTTAATCTATACATGTGCATAAATTTTATATGCATTATTTCATGTGCTATTGTAAATAATCTATCATTCTCACTTAAACTTGCAAAATAGTTAGGATCAACATATATATTCTTTCCATCAGTTGCTGCTGTATGATATTTCAAATTATCTTTGAATTCAATATTAGCCACAGCTATTTCACTACCAAATCTAGGATATTTTGCTAGCATTTTTCTTTTTGCATCATAAATTAAATCTGTATTAGCACTCATTTATATGTTTCTCCTCTCTTAAAATTAACTACCATAATTTTTATGGCTAATTATTCTCTTTCATGTTCTTCATTCTTAACTTCTTTAGAATCTCTTGTTAAATACGAACTATACATTTGTCCTATATCTGTATATGCAACTATTCCATCTCTTGCATATTCTTCTGTTTCTCTACTTGTATGTAATGATAAAGACATTTCTTGCAGTTCACTTATTTTCTCCATCTTTCTTTCATCATTTCCAGCCCAATATATATCATATATTGATAAGTATTCTGGATCACAATGTTTTCTTATGAATTCTCTACATGCTTCAACTTGTGTTTCGTCTGCTGTTATCAATGCTGTCATGTATGCAAATCTTTCGCTTATATCTCTTGGTAAGTCTGCTTGCGTATATCCTTCTTCCATTCCCTTTGTTACTTCTTCTGGAGTCAATGTTGGAAGGTTATAAAAATCAAAGAATTCTGCTGACCATTCTTCTCTAAGTTTTGAACTTATTGACCTTTGGATTATATCTTCTACATCTTTTCCTTCATATTTTCCTGCTTCTAGATTTCTTTCAAAATTATATAATGTATTTGAAATTGATGTCCAACCACGAGGATCGTTTGTTCTTCCTCTACATCCATTTTTATCTAAATGTTCTTCTCCTACTTCTGGTTCTTCATAAAAATATCCTATATCTTGTATATCTTCACTTTTTCCAGAATTGTTATATTTAGATAAGATATATCCTATTACTGATGGGTGTATTTTTTGTGGAATTGCATATTCTGTTATCCATTCTCCTACTTTTGGCTCCATATCTAATATATGGTCAAATCTTTTTTCTAGTGGCTCTGCTAGTTCTTTTCCTGCAATCGAATATTTAGGTGGATTTCCTGTTGCTACAACTACTACATTGCTTGGTAATTTTAGTCCTTTTCCTATCTCTACCATTCTATTTAATACTAATGTATATACTAAAACTTGAACTTTTGGGTCTACATTTAAAAGTTCATCTAACATTATTACAACTTTTTTGCCACTATCTTTTGACCTTTCATATACTGTATCTGCTACATCATATATATTTTGTATATTTTCTTCAACTAATTTTCTTTCTTCTTCTGTTGCTTCTTGCATAATAGCTGTTTTTGCAAAGTCTGGTGGTATGCTTTGTCCTGTTTGTAAATTTACTGATCCTACTACTTTTTCTGGGAACATGTTATTTGTTAATTTCATATAAATTAAATCTGGATATAATGTTTTTATTCTTTCTGTTTTTCCTATTCCAGATGGTCCTCTTAATAATACTGACTCTCCTGCTTCGATCCAATTTTGTATTATTTCAGTATCTGTCATTCTGCTTCTATCAGCAGTCTTTGTTTTATCTGGATTTAATTTTTGTAATCTAGATTTTCTTGGCTTAAATTCTTCTGTTTCTTCTGTTTGTTCTCCTAAAGTTATTGTACCTCTTGATTGTTCTAAATCTCTTGCCAAATATCTATCCATAAATGTTTTTATATCTGTTTTATCAAAATCTCTTGTATGGTAATCTCTAGTATGATTAAATTGTACTCCAGAGAATATCAATTTATCTGTTAGCATAACTTTTTCTCTTTCATCCACTAACCATTTAACTGGTAAAACTTCTACCCATACATTATCTCCATCTCTGTATTGTTCTCCATTTGAAAGTGTAAATGCATTTTCTCCAAAATCCGAATTTGCTTCAACTCTTACATATCTTTTACCATTATATTCATATTCTTCATGTTGTTTTGCTAAAAATTTTTCGCCATAAGCATCATATTTTCTTGAATCTGTTGTATATCTATTTCTTGTTCTTGATATACTACCACTTCTATATGCTCTTTCTAGTCTTTCTTGCATATCTTTTGATGCTGCTTTTTGTGGATAATACCCATACTCTACTTCAAGAATTCCATCTCTTGCTCTTTTCCCACTCTCTCCGTTCGTGGGGATACTAGAGATTGATGAGAACGGCAAAGCTGGGCGAGCCCCACCAGAGCGTCTGTCAACACTGTAGTTGATCCAATGACCACGAGCGAGAACCACGCGCGCGTCATTATCTCCATCATCTGATTTTGTCCAATAATATCCTGTTCTTCCCTCCAAAGAACTATCATTATCTATATGATTGTTGTCAGAAACATAAGCACCTAAAAGAATAGAGAAATCTGTTATTGCTGCTTTTGTTCCTCTTTTCTCTAATATATCTAATTTATTACTTCCAAAATATTGTTCTTCGGTTAAAAAAGTAAAATTACTCATCTATACTACTCCTATATTTTTGTATATCCATAGAATTTTTATATAAATTTCATAGATACATTATCTCTTTTTTTATTCTACCATAACAACTTTTTTTTGGGAATAGTTTTACATATTTTTTTACAATTTTTGTGGAAAAGTTTCATTTTTTAGTTTTTGACTTTCTTTTGTGTCTTTGATATGGTTATAAAATGCATTTTTTCTAATATAAACATATTCATCATCAACAATATTTTTTTCTCTTAATTTATGCAATGTTTTTAAATGTTTTTTTAATCTTTGTTTAGATGAGACTCGTAATTTTCTTGTTATACTGCCATCTTCATTTAAGATATGCCTATATCCTAAAAAATCTATTCCATTTTTTACAATTCCTATTTGTGTTTTTTGATTTAATGATAGTTTTAACTCATGTTCACATTTCTCCTTTATTTTTGAAAGTGAATATTGTAAATAACTTTTATCTCTATGAACTAAAATCATGTCGTCCATATAACGAATATATCCTTTTACTCTTAAATCTTCTTTAACATATCTGTCGATTACATTTAAATATAATAGTGCAAACCATTGACTAGATTGATTTCCAAGTGGTAAGCCAACATCTGCATTATTAGGCTGTTCTTTTACTAATTTTTCTATCATCCACATCTCATCACTTGAAAAATTAATCTTTTTT
>CAJMRU010000108.1 GCA_905215845.1 uncultured bacterium | reverse complement strand
CCATGAAGATCTGTATTGAGGAGATCCCGCCGGAAATGCAGATGCCGGACGGTCATTTCGCTTCCTGCTGGATGAATGTGAAGAAACAGATGGAGGCACAGAGTAATGAGTGAAATGAAGAAAAAAAGTGAATATCTGGTTGAGGTCAACAACCTGAAACAGTATTTTCCCATAAAGACCGGTTTTATGAAGACAACTCCACTGAAAGCAGTGGATGGTGTATCTTTTAATATTACATTTCCTAAATCAAAAATTATATTTTTTATCATATCTATAAACATTCCTTTTCTTATTTTTTTATTTATGCAACATTCAATTCTGTAGCTTTTAAATTATTTTTTGGATGAAAAATTAATATTATATTTAAATTTTAAAACTTTTTTCTCATTACATTCGAAATAATCTTTTTAATTTTTTCCTTTCATAATCCCCAAAAAATATCTTAACCATTCAAAAGCTTCATTATTTTCAATCATTCTGGAAAATTCATCAACTGTAACATATTTAGCATCAATAACTTCTCCATCATTAAACGATAATTTATTCAAACTTATATCCTCCTTTATTAAATATATATCTCTAAAAAAATTCATATTTTCATTTTCTTCAACAATTTCTTTAATTAATGTAATTTTATTCTCCTCTATGTCTAAACCAATTTCTTCTTTCAGTTCTCTTTTTATTGCCTCTTTACTTGCTTCTCCACTAATAACTAATCCATTTGTTGGCTCCCACATTCCACCATGTGTCTTGTTTAAATTTCTTTTTGTTAATAATATTTTTCCTTGATTATTAATAATCCAACATTGCACTGAAATTATGTATTCTCCTTTATTAAGAATTTCTCCTTCTTTTCTTTCAATAACTTTTCCAGTTCTTTTTTTCTTTCTATCATATACATCTAATTTCTCAACCATAGTAATCTTCCTTTCACTTTTCTAATTATTCTTCCCCTGAATTTAAACTTCGAATTTGCTTAGCATTTTTGTCTGAAATTACATTTTTACCTGTTTCTTTTTCTAATTGTTCCTTTGCCAGCCTCGCAATATTTCCACCTTTAATAACTGAATCTTCAGCTTCTTTAAATCCTTTTCCTTTTTTACTCTTTGAAATTTCTGTAGAAGATGTTTCAGCAAGCATATTTAATACTAATTCCATATTAGTCATATTGTCTCGTAAATTTTCCTTTTTTAAACCTTTTAGATTTTTATATTCTTTTACTGAATATCCACTCCAAGCCTGTGTTAAAATATTTGTTAATATTGCAAAATCTTTACCGTCACTTATTCCTTTTTCTTTTAATTCATCTGTAAATTCTTTTCTTATATCTATTGTTTTTAACCTTTGGTTTATCCATTCTTCTGAATATCCTTTTTTTCTATATATATCTAATGCCCTATTTATTGCTATTTCTGGATCATATGCTTCATCTATTCTTTCTTTTCCAATTTGTGCTAACCATAGTTTAAATGGCTCTGCTTTTTTAGATGGGATTGATTGGATTAACCTTAAAATTTGTTCAGTATTCATTACATCTGTATTGTAAAATTTTCCATCTGCTGATTTCATTTTCAGTTGGTTAGTTTTACTAACCAACTCGCTGCCTTCTTGAATTAACTTATTTTTAAGCCATTTCCAATAATTTCTCGATTTTTGATAATCATTATCTGTTAATACTGCTACTACATCTACAACTGAAAAATACCATTTTTCTTGTCCATCATTCCATCTTGCTCTAATTTTTTTATCTTCAAATAATTTTAATTCACTATCTTGTTCCATATTCTGCCTCCTTCTTTATTAACTATTTTTTGTTTTTTATCAATATAAGAATTTCACCTTTATCTTTCTATTATTTATTCATTTTTTTATTCTGCGCATTTAAATTTCTATTTTTTTCCTTTTCTATTAATTTTGCACTTTTATTTGGGGTTGGTAAATCTTCTGGCATAGTTCCTCCAATTCTTTTTATTGTTTGTCTAACAGCTTGTCCTACATTATGGTGAGTTATACAAGCCTCATCTTCATTATTTATATTTTTGTTTTTCAATACTTCATCTGTTTGTGTAATTCTAAATAAATTAGCTGCTAACTCTGTACTACTCATATAATCTAATATGTCTTCCTTTTCTGATATTCCTTTTCTATCTGCGATATCTTTAGCTGTTTCACCGTTATATAGTCCTCTATAACCATAATTATTGAATTTACCATAATTTTTTACTCCTGCTAATTTTGCTGTATCGAATAAATATCTATTTTTATCTTTTACATTTTGTCGTGTATATAATCTTTTCTCATCTTCGCTTAATTGTTCATATTCTTGCCTAGATATTTCTTGTTTCCTAGTTTGCACTGCAAAATATGTTTGTGCAAGTGCTATTGTCTTTTTTCTACTATCTCCATTTTGTGCAATTAAATAGCATGCATATCTAGTTAGTTTCAAATCATCAATTTTCTTATCTGCCACTCCTGCTTTCACCATTTTGCCGACCTCGGCAAAATGGTCTATTATATTGATATCACTACTTTTGCAAGATTGTTTTGCTTTGTCAATTACTTTAACAAAATTCCCCCATTTGCTATATTCTAACATTGTCATTAGTTCTCTAGCATACCAAAATTCAACTCCATTTTCATCTATATGTTTAATGCTTTCAAAATCTTTTTCTGTAGTATTTACTAAATTATTTGGCATATATATCCTCTCCTTTTAAATAATTGAAACATCTTTTATTTCTTCTATTTATATCATATTCGCTAAATATTTTCAATACTTTTTGCGAATTTTTGTTCTTATTTTTTGGAGCAAAAAAGAACTGTCTTTTCTATCATTTCACAGTCCTTTCCTTCAAAAACTCTTTTATTTGTACCTTACTATTCTTCAACCTTCTCAAACATATCTTTACCAACACCACATAATGGGCAAACCCAATCTTCTGCTAGGTCTTCAAATTTTACTCCTTCTACTTCTTCATCGTAGATATATCCACATGCTATACATCTATATTTCATTTTATCACCTCCGTTTTTATATTTTTCATTATATCAATTTTATTTTTTCTCGTAAATAGTTTTTTTGTTTTTTATCAGTTTATTTTTTCTTCTCTTTATGACTATAAATATACCTATTGCCAATACTATTGTTATTATTGCTATCAAAAATAAATTTGACTTTATTTCTTCTTTTTCTAAATTTTCTATGTTTCCTTCTATTTCTTCTATACTTAATTTCACATTTTCATTGTTATTTTTCTGTAATATTTGCTTTAATTCTGCTAATTCTTTTTTCTTCTCCTCTTCTATTTTTAATTGTTCTTGTTCATTTCTCCTGTATACATTTACTTTATATTTTTTACTTGTATATCCATTCTCAGCAATTACTTTTATTATAATTTCATTGTTTCCATATTTTAAATTCTTTCCTCCATCAATTTCTACTTTTGCATTTATTTTTTGTGGTATTGCTAAAATATTTAAATTTTCAATTGTATTTGAAACTTCAGTTTTATATTCTAATATATTTTCATTGAATTCAGGTGATAATATTGCATTTTCTATTGCTAAATTTTCTAAATTTGCATTTGCTAATTCTATATTATTTGTTTTTGTCACATATATTTTATAATTTTTTTTATCTCTCATATTTGGTGCCATTACATTAATATTTATTTCATTTATTCCTATTTTAAAATCTTTATTTCCTGTTATTTCTACTCTTGAATTTTTATTTTGAGGATTTGCTGTTACCTCTAACTCATTTAAGTTTTCTGTTGTAAAATAATATTCTGTAATTTCAGGATTAAATTCTGGTGTGATTCCCTCATGATTTAATCTCATTTCTTTTAGTTTTGAATTAGTATTATCTTCATTATTTGTATTTGACATTATTTCTTGATTTTCTTCTACTACTGAAATTATTCTGTTTTCTTCTATACTTGCAACTTCTTTTCCTAAGTTATCATACATTTTTCCTTTTATTGATATTAAACTATTTCCTATATCTCTTGTTCTAAATTTATATTTGATTAACTCACAATTTTCTTTAGCATTTTTACCTCCTGATGTGTCATACCATGAACTTAAAATTTTTCCATTTGCAAAGCTTGTATTTTCTATATTTGATATATATTCTACCAAATTATTATCAAAATTTATTTCTATATCATAAGCTGAAACTGATAAGTTAGATAAATTTATTATTATACTAAATTCCTCTTCTTTTTTTATTTTATCCTCACTAGATACTATTTCTATATTTATTTTATCTTCTATATTTTCAGCAAGTACATTTTTCATTGTAAAACTACTAAAAATTATTGCTATAAATATTATTATTTTAACAAACTTACTATTTACTATTTTTTTCACCTTATGCTCCCTTCTAATTTTAGTTATCTTAATTTCTCCTTTAAATACTTATTATCTGAATATGTTGTTATAATTCACAACATATTTATAACAAAATATTTAATACAAACTAACTTTATTTTAAATTACTATATATTTTTACTTAATATGAATTTTAAATTTATTACTTTTATTATAAATTAAT
>CAJMRU010000107.1 GCA_905215845.1 uncultured bacterium | reverse complement strand
TATGAAAAAAATAAATGGAGTAATAATGCAATATTTTGAATGGTATTTAGAAACAAATCAAAATTTATGGAACGAAATATCAAAAAAAGCAGAAAGTTTATCAAAAATAGGAATAACAGCATTATGGTTACCCCCAGCATATAAAGGAATTGGAGGAAAAGATGAAGTTGGATACGGTGTGTATGATTTATATGACTTAGGAGAATTTGACCAAAAAGGAACAATTAAAACAAAATATGGTTCAAAAGAAGAATATATAAATTGTATCTTAACCCTAAAACAAGCAGGAATAGAAAGTTATGCAGATATAGTTTTAAATCATAAAATGGGAGCAGATATGCTTCAAACAATTCCAGCGGAAAAAGTAGATTGGGGAAATCATAATGAAATAGTTTCAGAAAAAGAAATTGTACGAGTTGCAACTAAATTTACTTTTCCAGGGAGAAAGAAAAAATATTCAGATTTTGAGTGGAATTGGACTCATTTTGATGGAATTGACTATAATGACAAAACAAAGGAACATGCTATATTCAAGTTTATAAATAAAGAATGGGCAAATGAAGTGGATGAAGAATTTGGGAATTTTGATTATTTAATGGGAGCAGATATTGATTTTCAAAATGAAGAAGTAAGAGAAGAGTTACTAAATTGGGGAAAATGGTATATAGAAACAACAGATGTAGATGGTTTTAGATTAGATGCTGTAAAACACATTAATGCAGATTTTTATGAACAATGGTTAAAAGAATTGAGAAAAGATTTAAAAGAAGAATTATTTGCAGTTGGAGAATATTGGAGTGGAGATGTTTCAAAATTACATAGATATATAACAGAAACAAATGGAGAGACATCATTATTTGATGTTCCATTACATTATAATTTCTATAATGCATCAAGAGATGAAAATTATAATTTAACACAGATATTAGATAAAACCTTAATGAAAGAAAATCCAAGTAAGGCAGTAACTTTTGTAGATAATCATGATACACAACCAGAACAAAGTTTACAAAGCTATGTGGAAAGATGGTTTAAATTACCAGCGTATTCAATAATACTTCTAAGAGATGAAGGATATCCATGTGTTTTTTATGGAGATTTTTATGGTATAAAACATAATAATATAGATAAGATGGAAGGCTTAAAAGAAATGATAACTATAAGAAAAGACAAAGCATATGGGAAACAAAATGATTATTTTGATAATACAAATTGTATTGGATGGACAAGAGAAGGTGATGCAAATCATATAAAATCAGGAGTAGCAGTATTGATTTCTAATAAATTTGATTCTGAAAAAAGAATGTATATAGGAAAAGATTTAGTAGGAGAAGAATTTATAGATGTTATTGGAAACTGTGAAGAAAAAGTCATAGTAGATGAAGAAGGATTTGGAATTTTTAAAGTTAAAGCAAAGTCAGTTTCTGTTTGGATTAGATAAACAATAAAAAAATAATGTTGAAGTTTTTTTAAAACTATGTTAGAATTAGAACAATAGAAGTAGGTAGTTTGACCTTGATATATAGGAAAAAAGACGGAGGACATATGAAAGAAAGACAAAAACATATAAGAAATTTTAGTATAATAGCACATATAGACCATGGAAAATCAACATTAGCTGATAGATTAATAGAAATGACAGGAGTATTATCTAAAAGAGAAATGGAAAGTCAAGTTTTAGATAATATGGAGATTGAAAAAGAAAGAGGAATAACAATAAAATCTCAGGCTGTAAGAATGATATATAAGGCAAAAGATGGACAAGAATATACCTTGAATTTAATAGATACACCTGGACATGTGGATTTTAATTATGAAGTTTCTAGAAGTTTAGCAGCTTGTGATGGAGCGATATTGGTAGTAGATAGTAGTCAAGGAGTAGAAGCACAAACACTTGCAAATGTTTATTTAGCAATAGATAATAATTTAGAAATATTACCAGTTTTAAACAAAATAGATTTACCAAATGCTAGAGTAGAAGAAGTTAAAAATGAAATAGAAGATATAATAGGAATTCCAGCACAAGATGCACCATGTATTTCAGCAAAATCTGGGTTAAATGTAGAAGAGGTTTTAGAAAGAATTGTTACAGATTTACCAGCACCAGGTGGAAATGAAGATGAAAAAACTAAATGTCTAATTTTTGATTCTTATTATGATAATTATAAAGGTGCAGTGGCATATGTAAGAGTTGTAGATGGAAGTGTAAAAGTTGGAGATGAAATAAAATTGATGGCAACTAACAGAACATTTACAGTTGCTGAAGTTGGATATTTTGTACCTGGTTCATATATGCCAGTTCAAGAAATAAAAGCAGGAGAAGTTGGATATATTGCTGCAAGTATTAAAAATTTATCAGATATACATGTAGGAGATACTATAACATTAAAAAATGCTCCAGCAGATGACCCTTTAAAAGGATATAAAAAAGTAACTCCTATGGTATATTGTGGATTATATCCGATAGATGGAAGCCAGTATGAAGATTTAAAGGAAGCTTTAGAAAAGCTAAAATTAAATGATGCAGCACTTGAATATGAAGCAGAAACATCAGCTGCTTTAGGCTTTGGATTTAGATGCGGCTTTTTGGGATTATTGCACTTAGAAATTATAGAAGAAAGACTAGACAGAGAATTTGACTTAGGATTAATTACAACAGCACCATCAGTTATATATAAAGTTTATAAAACTACTGGAGAAGTAATCGAATTATATAACCCAGAAGAATTACCAACTCCTCAAGAAATTTCATATATAGAAGAACCATTTGTAACAGCAAATATTCTGACTCCAAAAGAATATGTAGGAAATATAATGGAATTATGTCAAAGAAGAAGAGGCATATATATTGATATGAAATATTTAGATGAAAATAGAGTAACACTAATATATGAAATGCCATTAAATGAAATAATTTATGACTTTTTTGATAACTTGAAATCAAAAACAAAAGGTTATGCTTCACTTGATTATGAATTTAAAGAATATAGAAAATCAAATTTAGTAAAATTAGATATATATATAAATGGAGAACCAGTTGATGCATTAAGCTTTATAGTACATAAAGATAGTAGTTATGAAAGAGGAAAAAAGATGGTAGAAAAATTAAAAACTGTAATACCAAGAAAATTATTTAAGATTCCAATTCAAGCTGCTGTTGGTGGTCAAATAATTGCAAGAGAAACAATATCTGCTATGAGAAAAGATGTACTTGCGAAATGCTATGGAGGAGATATTACAAGAAAGAAAAAATTGCTAGAAAAGCAAAAAAGAGGAAAGAAAAAAATGCGTGAAATAGGAAATGTAGAAATACCACAAGAAGCATTCCTATCAGTTTTAAAATTAGATGAAGATTAAATGATTTAAAAGAAAAGAGGAAAATTTGGAAAGATTAAAACAAAGAATAGAACAATACAATAAGAAATTTGACCAATATCAAAATCAACCTTCAAAAGAAGAAAAATCATTTGAAGTATTAGAAGGAAAAATACCAGTATTACTATCAGCTCCGCATAGCGTAAGACAATTAAGAGAAGGAAAAATAAAGGCAAAAGACAGATATACAGGTGCTATTGCCATTGAATTAGCAAAACTAACAAATAGTTTTGCTATATATAAAACCTATAATAATCAAGATGACGCAAGTTATGACATAGAAAACAATACATATAAAGAGAAAGTATTGGAATTAATAGATAATAATAATATAAAAGTATTTTTAGATATTCATGGAGCAAAAGATACAGATGAATTTGATATAGATATAGGAACAGATGGAAAAAGAAACTTAAACGGAAAAATAGAAATATTAGAAAATCTAGTTGAAAATCTAAAAGAAAAAGGGATTACTAAAATAGGTATAGATAAAAAATTTAAAGCATGCACTATGCATACATTAACTAAAAAGATTGCAACTAGTACTAATATTGCTTGTATGCAAATCGAAATAACTAAAAAGTATAGAGATTTAGAGCAAATGGAAAAAATGAAAAAAATGATAAATGCCATTAAATCATGTATACAGGAAATTGTATAAAAGAAAGAGAGGAATTCATGGAAAAGGAAAAAAAATATGATGACCAAATCGAAGGAAGAAATTCAGTACTAGAATTATTAGAAAGTGGAAAAGACATAAACAAGATATTTATAGAAAAAGGCGAAAAACATGGATCTATCCATAAAATAATAGCAATTGCAAGAGAAAAAAGAATAATAATAGTTGAAAAAGAAAAAAGAAAAATGCAGGAAATGGCACAGACTCAAAATTATCAAGGAGTAATTGCAATAGTTCCACCATTTGAATATTGCGAAATAGAAGATATATTAGAAGAGGCTAATAGAAAAAAAGAAGATCCGTTTGTATTAATATTAGACGGAATAGAAGATCCGCATAATTTAGGTTCAATTATACGAACGGCGGAGACTGCAGGAGTACATGGAGTTATAATACCTAAAAGAAGAGCTGCAACAGTAAATAGTACAGTAAACAAGGTTTCAGCAGGGGCAGTGGAACATATGAAAATTGCAAGAGTAAACAATATAACAGATGCAATAAATAAGCTTAAAGAAAATGGACTATGGATATG
>CAJMRU010000106.1 GCA_905215845.1 uncultured bacterium | reverse complement strand
CCAATTCTAATTTTCATTTCAATCGAATGTCAAAAATTTAAAAAAGTCATAATTATCAACCATTTACAGCTTCTCTACAATAAATAACATTATAGTGACGATTAAAACTAGATTGTTCAAATCATATTTAGTATTGTTTTTAAGTTATTTACACGATATTTCAATAGTAATTTATTATTAACTTAGAGAAGCAACAAAATGTTCTAAAATCCAATATTTTCTAATATTTTTTAGACAAAAACTATTGCAAATTTTGTACTTTATTGTTATGATTATGTAGAATAGATAGAGTGCATGAAAAAGTATAAGGAGAGCGAAAGATGATTGAATTTAGAAATGTAGTAAAAACATATGATACAGGAACTAAAGCCGTAAAGGGAGCTAATTTTAGGATAGATAAAGGTGAATTTGCATTTTTAGTTGGTTCATCAGGTAGTGGAAAATCTACATTAATAAAATTAATATTAAAAGAAGAAGAACCAACATCAGGAAATATAATAATAAATGGGAAAGATACAACTTTTTTGAAACCAAATAGAATTCCATATTTAAGAAGGAGTATGGGAGTTGTTTTTCAGGATTTTAGACTTTTACCAGATAAAACAGTATATGACAATGTTGCTTATGCAATGTATATAGTAAGAGCAACACCAAGACATATAAGAAGACAAGTACCAATGGTACTTTCATTAGTAGGATTAAGTGGAAAAGCAAAAATGTATCCAAATGAATTATCAGGAGGAGAGCAACAAAGGGTAGCTTTAGCAAGAGCATTAGTAAATAATCCATCAATGCTAATTGCAGATGAGCCAACTGGAAACTTAGACCCAGATACTGCTTGGGATATAATGACATTACTAAATGACATAAATATGAGAGGAACAACTGTTGTAGTTGCAACACATGCTAAAGATATTGTTGACAAGATGAAAAAAAGGGTTATTCATATTAGAAAAGGTGAAATAATAAGAGACGATAAAAAAGGTGGGTATGATTGTGAGATATAATATATTTGGTTATTTAATTGGAGAAGGATTTAGTAATGTTTTTAAAAATAAAAAATCAACAGGAGCATCACTTATGATAATGTGTGCTACTATGATTATTTTTGGAGTGTTTCTAATCTTAGGAGAAAACATTAATCATTTTGTAAAAAATGTAGAAGATTCACAAGGAATACAAGTATTTGCAAAAGATGAAGCAACAGATGAACAAATAAAAGCATTAGGAGAACAAATCTCTAAAATACAAGGAGTAAACAAAACTCAATTCAAATCTAAAGAAGATGCTTTAAACCAAATGAAAGAAAATTTGGGAGAAGAAAATGAAAGTTTGTTAGAAGGATATGAAGGAGAAAATAATATATTCACTGCTTCATATGTAGTTACATTAACAGACTTAAACCTAAACCAACAAGTTCAAGACGAAATTATGAAATTAGACAATGTAAAGAAAATAACAAGTTCAAATCAAACAGTTTCAACATTAATTGATTTATCAAATGGAATAAAAATTGTTACAGGAGTAATTTTACTATTATTAATAGTAATTTCAGTATTCATCATAGCAAATACAATAAAATTAACTGTTCATGCAAGAAGAAAAGAAATTTCTATAATGAAATATGTTGGAGCAACAAATGGATTTATAAGATGGCCATTTATTGTAGAAGGTATGATTATTGGAATAATATCAAGTTTGATTTCAATTTTAATAGTTGGGGTGGCATATAACTTTATAGCTGAACAAATGGTAAATGCATCATTTATGAAAATTATGGGAGTAAGTTTAGTAAGCTTTGGAGATATGTTTAATTCAATAATAGTTGTTTATATGCTATTAGGTATAGGAATAGGAGCTTTAGGAAGTATAATTTCTATGAGAAAATATTTAAAAGTGTAAGGAGTAATAGGACATGCGTAAAATTTTATGTATTGTTTTAGCCTTTATGATTATTTGTACATATGCAACATATATATATGCAGATGATTTAGAAAATTTGCAAAATCAGCAACAAGATTTACAAAATCAATTAAATGAATCTAATAATCAATTAAATGAGGTACAAAGTCAATTATCAGAAAATTTGCAACAAATTGAAAAATTAGATGAAAGAATACAAAAATCAGAAGAGGAAGTAGATAAACTAAATAACGAAATATCAACTTTGGAAACTGCTATAAATGATATTAAATCAAAACTTGAAGTTGCAGAGGAAAAATATGAAAAACAAAAAAATGTAATGGAAAAAAGATTAGTATCAATATATGAAGCAGGAGAAACTAAATACCTAGATGTATTATTAAAATCAAAAGATGTTTCAGAGTTTTTATCAAATTATTACTTAATAACACAAATAACAGCATTAGACAAAGAATTATTAGATGAGGTTAGTGCACAGAAGAAATACATAGATTTATCAAAACAAAAACTTGAAAAAAGCCAAGAAAAATTAAAACTAGCATTACAAAATCAAAATAGAACATCAATAATTTTACAAAATACAAAGATTTTAAGAGAAAATTATATATCAAGATTATCAGAAGAAGAAAAAGCTAAGCAAGCTCAGATTGATGAAATAACATTACAATACAATGAAGTAAATAAACAAATTTTAGAACTTGCTAAACAAGGCTTAGATACAGAATATATAGGTGGAGTTCTAGCATGGCCAGTACCAGGATATACAAAAATATCATCAAACTATGGTATGAGAGTACATCCTATAACAGGACAATATAAATTACATACAGGTGTAGATATAAGTGCACCAATGGGAGCAAATTTTGTAGCAGCAAATGATGGAATAGTTACAAAGGCAGGAGATAATACTGCATATGGAAAGATGGTAATAATAGACCATGGAGGAGGAATATCAACTTTATATGCACATGGCTCAGAAATTTTAGTTACTGTTGGACAAACAGTAAAAAGAAATGACCCAATATTAAAGGTTGGTTCAACAGGATATTCAACAGGTCCACATGCACACTTTGAAGTGAGAATTAATGGTGTAGTTACAAACCCAATAGAGTATATTACAAATGGAGTTATACCAAGTTCTCCAGATAAAGAAGAAGATGATGATGATTTAGGTGAAAACCAAAATGAAACAAAAGATGAAAATGAAATAATAGGAAATACAACAAATTAATAAATTTCAATGATATTGTTCACAAAATAAGTAAACCTAAGAAAAGTAGAAATAAACAAAGTAAGAAAGGAGAGTATAATATAGAAATATATTATACATGAAAATCATATGAAAAAAATATCTTTAAAAATACTAGGGGTACTAACTATTATAATAATGTTTGCACAAGTAAATGTTTTTGCAGTAACAAAATCGGAATTGAAAGAAGACAGTAGCAATACAGATAAAAAAATTGAAGAAGCTAAGGAAGAATTAGAAGGAATTCAAGCAGAAAAATCTGAGACTTTAAAGCAAGTAGAAAATTTAATATCTGAAATTTCTTCATATCAAAATGAAATAGACCAACTTGATGAACAAATTTCTAAGTTGAATAATGATATAAAAGATGCAGAAAATAAACTAAACCAAAAACAAGAAGATTATAAAAAAGAAAAAGAGTTATTAGAAAAAAGATTAGTAGCAACATATGAAGCAGGAGAAACTTCATATTTAGATGTTTTATTATCTTCAAGTAGTTTAACAGATTTGATATCAAATTATTATTTAGTTACAGAGTTAACAAGAAATGATAAAGAATTGATGGAAAAAATCAAAAAAGAAGAAGAAGAAATTGCAAAAGCAAAAACTACATTAGAAAATAGTAAAAGTGAACTAAATAATTCAAAAATAGCAAAACAATCCAAATCAACTCAATTAAAACAAGCTAAAAGTCAAAAAGATTCATATGTATCAAAATTAAATGAAGATGAAAAGAACACACAAGAACAATTAGAGCAATTTGAGAGAGATAAACGAGATATTCAAGCACAATTAGCAGCGATTGCTAAAAAAGAAGCTGAAGAAGCAGCAAATGCTGGAAATTCAAATAACAACATTACAAATAATCCAAGTGCAAGTGGATATATAAGACCAATAGTAGGATATGGAATAACTTGTGGCTGGATGGGATATGCAAATCACACAGGAGTAGATTTTAGTGGGGCAGGAATATCAGGAAAACCAATTTTAGCAGCAAAATCAGGAACAGTTGTAACATCAAAAGCATTAAAAAACCCAGATGGAACATACAGAAGTTATGGAGAGTACATAGTAATAAACCATCATGACGGAACAATGACATTATATGCACATGGTGCACCGGGTTCAAGATTAGTAAATCCAAACCAAAAAGTAAGTCAAGGACAACAAATAATGAGTGTAGGTACAACAGGAAATTCAACAGGATATCATTTACATTTTGAAGTAAGGGTAAATGGAGTACCAGTTAATCCAGCACCATACTTAAAATAGATAAATTTAATTAGGAGGAACTTATGAAAAAATTATTTGAAAAAATAATAGGAGGGGGAATTGTAATAATGCTTTTATTTCATTTTAATGGAATAGTACTAGCAGATGAAATAAAAGACTTACAAAACAAGCAATCAGATACTTCAGAAAAAATTGATGAAGCAAAACAACAAAAACAACAAG
>CAJMRU010000105.1 GCA_905215845.1 uncultured bacterium | reverse complement strand
ATACTTTTGCTAAAATAGGTGGTACCACGGAATTTAAAAGCTATTTCGTCCTAAATTTATATAGGATAGATAGCTTTTTTTGATGTTTAAAATTGATATTTAATATTTTAAATATATAGAAAATAAGGAGGAATTTTATGTATAAGAAAGTAGAACTAAAAGATGGTTTCGTTGGAATGGAAAATCAAGTATCTAAGATGTGGAAAGAAAAAGACATAATTAAAAAAAGTTTTGCTGAAAATGAAGGTAAAAGATATTTTACATTTTATGATGGACCTCCAACAGCAAATGGAAAACCACATGTTGGACATATTGAAACAAGGGTTATGAAAGACTTAATACCAAGATACAAAATAATGAAAGGTTATAAAGTTATAAGAAAAGCAGGTTGGGATACACATGGATTACCAGTTGAACTTGAAATAGAAAAGAAATTAGGAATATCAGGGAAAGAACAAATAGAAGAATATGGAGTAGAAAAATTCGTAAAAGAATGCAAAGAAAGTGTTTTCACTTATGTTCATATGTGGGAAGAAATGACAGATAAAGTTGGTTATTGGGTAGACATGGAAAATCCATATGTAACTTATCATAATGATTTTATTGAATCAGTATGGTGGGCTTTAAAACAAATGTGGGATAAAGGGCTTTTATATGAAGGTCATAAAGTAATGCCATATTGTCCAAGATGTGGTACAGCATTATCATCACATGAAGTTGCACAAGGATATAAAGATGTAAAAGATTTAACTTGTATAGCTAAATTTAAAGTTGTAGGAAAAGAAAACACATATATATTAGCTTGGACTACAACTCCATGGACATTACCATCAAACTTAGCATTATGTGTAAATAAATCATATGAATATGCAGAAATAAAAGCAAATATTGGAACTGATGAAGAACCAAAATATGAAAATTATATATTAGCAAAGGATTTATTAGAATCAGTATTAAGAGAAACACCATATGATATTATAAAAACATTCAAGGGTGAGGAATTATTAGGAGTAAAATATGAGCAATTAATACCATTTGGAAAAGTAGAAGGAAAAGCTTTTGAAGTAATACATGGAGACTATGTTACATTAACAGATGGTACAGGAATAGTTCATATAGCACCAGCATATGGAGAAGATGATAGCTTAGTTGCAAAACAAAATGGAATCACATTTATTAACTTAGTAAATAAAGAAGGAAAATTTGTAGAAGAAGTAGAACCATGGGCTGGAAGATTTGTAAGAGATTGTAATGAAGATATTTGTAAATGGCTTGCAAATGAAAACAAATTATTTAGCAAGGAAAAGCATTTACACTCATATCCATATTGTTGGAGATGTGATACACCACTTCTATATTATCCAAAAGAAAGTTGGTTTGTTGCAATGAGTAAACTAAGAGATAACTTAGTTGAAAATAATAGCAAGGTAAATTGGTATCCAGAAACAATAAAAACAGGAAGATTTGGTAAATTCTTAGAAAATGTAATTGACTGGGGAATTTCAAGAGACAGATATTGGGGAACACCACTTCCAATTTGGACTTGCGAAGATGAAAACTGTGGACATAGAGAATGTATTGGAAGTATAGAAGAATTAAAAGAAAAAGGAATAGATGTACCAGAAGATATAGAATTACATAAACCATATATTGATGCAGTAGATTTAAAATGTCCAAAATGTGGTAAAAAAATGCATAGAGCAAAAGAAGTTATAGACTGTTGGTTTGACTCTGGTTCAATGCCTTTTGCACAATGGCATTATCCATTCGAAAATAAAGAAATGTTTGAAAATAATTTCCCAGCAGGATTTATTTCAGAAGCAATAGATCAAACAAGAGGATGGTTCTATACATTAACAGCAGTAGGAACAGCATTATTTAACAAAACACCATTTGAAAATTGCGTAGTATTAGGGCATGTATTAGATGAAAAAGGACAAAAAATGTCTAAGTCAAAAGGAAATGGTGTAAATCCAATGGAATTATTAAATACAGTAGGAGCAGATGCTACTAGATGGCATTTCTACACATGTAGTAGTCCATGGTTACCAACAAGATTATCAATAGATAATGTAAAAGAAACTCAAAGAGGATTTTTAAGTACATTGTGGAATGTATATTCATTCTATGTGCTATATGCAGAAATTGACCAATTCAATCCTTTAAAATATAAAGACTTTAAAATAACAAATATAATGGATAAATGGATAATATCAAAACTAAATACTTTAGTAAAAGAAGTAGATAATAAGTTAGAAAATTATGATATTACAGGAGCAGCAATAGAAATAGAAGAATTTACAGATGAATTATCAAATTGGTATGTAAGAAGAAACAGAGAAAGATTTTGGAGTCAAGAATTAAATGACGAAAAAATAGGAGCATATGTAACATTATATAATGTATTAACAACATTAATAAAAGTTTCAGCACCATTTGTACCATTTATTACTGATGAAATATATCAAAATCTAGTAATAAATTTAGATAATAATGCACTAGAAAGTGTACATTTATGCGAATGGCCAGAAGTAGATGAAACAGTAATAGACAAAAACTTAGAAGCTGAAATGGACTTAGCATATAAAATTGTAAAATTAGGAAGAAGTGCAAGAAATGCAGTTAATATAAAAAATAGACAACCATTATCAGAAATGTTAATATCAATAGATACACTTCCAGAATACTATACAGATATAGTAAAAGAAGAGTTAAATGTAAAAGAAGTAAAATTAGGAGCAGAAATGTCAGACTATGTCAACTTTGAAATAAAACCAAATTTACCAGTCTTAGGAAGAGAATATGGAAAACTAATACCTAAGATAAGAGAAGAAATCTCAAAGAAAAATCAAATGGATTTAGCAAGTAAGGTAAAACAAGGAAAGGTTGAATATATAGAAATAGACGGAACAGAAATAGGACTAGATGCTAATAATTTATTAATAACAATGCAAGGAAAAGAAGGATTTGCTTTTAGTGGAGAAGGAGAAATAGGAGTAGTGTTAGACACAACTATAACTCCAGAACTACAAGAAGAAGGAATCTTAAGAGAAGTATTATCAAAAGTACAAAATATGAGAAAAGACAAAAACTTTGAAGTATTAGACAGAATCAATTTATATGTTTCAGATAATGAAAAAATAGAAAATGTAATAAGAAAATTTGAAGAAACAATAAAACATGATACATTGGCAGATAACATTTTCTATAATCAAGAAGGCAGAGATTATATAGATACAAATATCAATGGAGAAAATTTAAAAGTTGATATAGAACGTTAGAAAGTTATGTTTCAATAGAAAAAATACAAAAAATTGTGTCCTAAAATATATTTTGGGATACAATTTTTTGTATATTAATCCATATAAAAATTTTAATTTTACAATATGAATTGAAAAATAACATTTATTATCATGTGTAAAACCAAAACTACAGAAATTTATTAAAATGAGTTTTAATACTTCAATAAAAATAAATAGAATTAAGAGAAACTAAACTATATAAGTAACAGAAAAATTCATATAAAATTTACTAATAAAAGTGACAAAGAAATTAAAAAATGTCATAAAAATATTGACAAATCAAAATGAAAAGAAGATAATTAGAAAAGTTAAAATTAATTAAAAACTTAGAAAAAAAGGGGGAAGAGATATGGGCTTAAAATTAGAAAATGTTTCAAAGAAGTTTGTTGGAAAACAAGCAGTTGATAATATTTCTTTTGAAGTCAACAAGCCAGGAGTTTTTGGATTACTTGGAACAAATGGTGCTGGTAAAACTACTACAATTAGAATGCTTCTTGGTATTATAAAAAAAGACAGTGGAGAAATTACATGGAATGGTAAAAAAGTTGAAAGAAAGAGTGTTAATTTTGGATATTTACCAGAAGAAAGAGGAGTATATCCTAAAACTAAGATATATGACCAATTAATATATTTTGCGAAATTAAAAGGTATGAATCAAAAAGATGCAGATGTAGCAATAAACAAATGGGCAAAAGTTTTAAAAGTAGAAGAATACTTGCCAATGAATGCTGAAAAGTTATCAAAAGGAAATCAACAAAAAATACAATTTATGACTGCAATAATACATAATCCAGAACTTATTGTATTAGATGAACCATTTAGTGGATTAGACCCTGTAAATACAGAAATTTTAAAAAATGTAATAATAGACTTAGTTTCAGAAGGAAAATATATAATAATGTCAAGTCATCAAATGGTTTCTATTGAGGAATTTTGTAGTGATATATTAATTTTAAATAAAGGTAAAACCGTATTAAAAGGAAATTTAAAAGAAATAAAAGAAGGATATAAAGCAAACAGACTAGAGATTTCAACAGATAAAAATATAGATGAATTTATAAATGAATTTAATATGAATACAGAATTTTCAAAAAATAATGAATATTCTATAAAAATAAAAGCTGAAGAAGATGCACATAAATTATTAGAAAAATTAGTTAATAATCATATAGTTATTAATAAATTTGAAATAAAAAAACCAACATTAAATGATATTTTTATAGAAAAGGTAGGGGAATAATATGAAAGATTTGAAAACAGTAATAGGATTTACCATAAAAGAAATGGTAAAAAGAAAGTCATTTATAGTTTCTACTATTATAATTTTAATACTAATAGTAATAGGTTTTAATGTGCCAAATATGATAAAAGCT
>CAJMRU010000104.1 GCA_905215845.1 uncultured bacterium | reverse complement strand
TATTTTTATATTCTAAAGTAATCTTTTTTATTATATTTCCAAAAAATATTAATTGTTACGTTCAATAAATCAAATAACTTATTTTTCAATACTCAACATATATATTATTTCCTTGATTTACAACAATTCCTGCCTTAGGTGTCTGATTTTTTATTATAGTATTTTCCTTATCTATATCTTCCTCATTATTTTTTATTGAAATCACTAAACCACTTTCTTTCAATATTTTTTCTGCTTCTTTAATTGTTTTCCCTAAAATATCTGGCGTTTGTACTTGTTCTATTTTTTCAACTTCATCTTCATTACCTTGACTTACTTCTAAATATGGTAATATTTCACTAAATATTTGCCCTCCTACTGGTGCTGCGACACCACCTCCTTGATGTCCTCCCTCTCCAGTAGGATTATATAAAGTAACTAAAACAACTGCCTGAGGATTATCTATTGGAGCTACTCCACAAAATGATGTTACATATTTATTAGTATTTACTCCATCTTCTGATGTTCCTGTTTTTCCTCCTATTCTATATCCTGCAACTTTTGCGTTTTTACCAGTTCCTTCTGACACTACACTTTCCATCATACTAAGTACATCTTTTGAAGTTTTTTCTGATATTACTCTATCTGTTTTTTCTACTGGAATATCTCTTATTTCTTTAGTTTCACTATTTATAATTTGCTTTACCACTCTTGGTTTTACTTTCATTCCTCCATTTGAAATTGATGATATTGCTGTCGCTAATTGGATTGGAGTTATTTCAAATCTTTGCCCGAAACTTATAGTTGCAAGTTCTACTGGTCCAACTTTATTTTCTGCTAAAAATATACTTGTTGCTTCTCCTGGTAAGTCTATTCCTGTCGGATTTAATAAGTTGAACTTTCTTAAATATTCATAATATTTTTGAACTCCTATTTTTTGTCCTAATCCTATAAATACCGGATTACATGAATTCATTAATGCTTTTCTTAAACTTTCTGATCCATGTGGTCTATAATATCTCCAACATTTTATTCTGACTCCTGCTATCTCAATTCCTCCATTACAATTAAACTCTCCTTCTTTATCGGTTTGAGTTATTCCTTCTTCTAATGCTGCTGATGAAGTTATCAATTTGAAAACAGATCCTGGTTCATATGTATCTGCAATAGCTCTATTTCTCCATACTGCTTGTAAATTTTTTGTTTTTTCTCCTTGTTCCATTGTTTCCCATGCTTCTTTTAATTCATCAGTATATGCTTCATATGGTTCATTAAGATTGTAATTTGGATATGTCGCCATTGCTAATATATCCCCATTTTGAGGATTCATTACAACTATATTTCCACCATCTGTACACTTATTGTCAATACATGCTTCTTTTAAATATTTTTCAACGATTGATTGAATTGTTAAGTCAATTGTTAATACTAAATCATTTCCATCAATGGCAGAAACATATTTTTCTCCTTCTGTTCCTATTTCCCCTCCTTTTGCATCTGTATGTTTTTGTATTGCTCCTTTTTTTCCTTGTAATTCTTTATCATATTTTGCTTCTATCCCATCTAGTCCTTGATTATCACTTCCACAAAAACCTATTACCTGAGATGCCAAATTATTATATGGATAATACCTTTTTGTATCTTCATCAATATTTATTCCTGTCGTTATATTATTTTCTTCCATCCATTTTCTTAATTCATCTGTTTTTTCTTTATCAACTTTTTTTACTATTGTTTCTATTGAACTTCTTTTTTTTACTTTTTTTAAAATTTTTTCATAATCTAGTTCAAATATCTCTGATAATTTTCTTGCTACTTTCTCTTTATTTTCACTACTTATATTACCTGGATTTACTGTTACAGTTTCAACAGTACTACTTACAGCTAATTTGTACTTACCTGTCGCATCATAAATTGTACCTCTTTTAGGATTTATATTTCTATCCATTGTCTGTTGTTCATATGCCATTTGGGATAATTCTCCCCCTTGCACTAATTGTATTATTGCAAGTCTTATTATTAGAGCAAAAATTATTATAAATGCTATAAATAAAATTGTTCTCATTTTTTTCTTATTAGAAAGTTTTGTTTCAAACATAAAAACACCTCTAATAATATTTATTAAAAGTGTTTTTAATTTATGCACATCTGTGATTTCAAGGTTGAGATAATTTCGGGGTCGGGGTGATTTCGGGGTCATCTTCTCTCCGACATCGAAAGTCTTCTTCATCTATCTGTTAAAAATTTTATCTACAAATTGTGCAAACCAATTTTTATTTTCATCTTCTTTTTCAATTTTTTCACTTGCTGATTCTGTATAATCTTTTTTTGGAAGCGCAATATACTCAATTTGTTTATTAGTTAATTTTTGCATTCCTAATTTTTCTTTTGCTATTTTTTCTATATTATATAGGTTAAGACTGTTTTCTATTGAAACTTCTAATTGTTCATTTTCTTTTTGTAAATTTGACAATTCTGTTTTTAGGTTTTGCATTTCAGTAAATTGTTCATTTATTTGGGCGTTTCTATAACTTATGGTCAACAATAAAGCAAAGGCTAATAATACTATTAAAGTAACTTTTCTATGTTTTTTCTTTTGGGCTTTTGAGATTTTCACTTCCTGTCTAGGAACATCTTTTACAATATGTATTTTTTCTCTTTTATTTTTTTGTTCTTGATAATTTGGTTCTAATTTTCTTGGACTAGTCTCATACTGATATCTCGTTGTTGCCATAAGTTATTTCACCTCCTATTCGTTAATTAATTTTATATTTTCTCAAATATTCTAAGTTTCGCACTTTTTGACCTGCTATTTTCATTTTGTTCTTCTTCTGATGCTATTATTGGTTTTTTGTTTACAATTATTCCATGTTTTTTAGCTCCACATACACAATATGGCAAGTCACTTGGGCATATACATTTTCCTGTCGCTTCTATATATGCATTTTTTACCGCTCTATCTTCTAGTGAATGAAATGTTATTATGCATAATCTTCCTTTTTCTTTCAACACATCAATACAGTTTTGTACTGTTTTATATAATGGTTTAATCTCATCATTGACTTCTATTCTTATTGCTTGAAATGTCCTTTTTGCTGGATGTCCATCATTTTGTTTTGATTTTGGTATTGAATTTTCAATTATTTCTACTAATTGTTTTGTAGTATTTATTGTTTTTGCTTTTCTATATATACATATATTTTTAGCTATTTGTCTTGAAAATCTTTCTTCTCCATATTCATAGATAATATTTGCTAATTCTTTTTCACTATATGTATTTACTACTGTTTTTGCTGTTAATTCTTGTGTCTTATCCATTCTCATATCTAATTCGTTTTCCCCTAAGTAGCTAAAACCTCTATTTCTTTCATCTAATTGATATGATGATACTCCTAAATCTAACAATATTCCATCTACTTTTTCAATTCCTAAATCTTCTAAAATTTCTTTTATATTATCATGATTATCATGTATATATTTTACATTTGTAAATTCTTTTAAATTTTCTTTTGCAGCATTTAATGCCTCTTGGTCTCTATCTATACCGATTAATAGTCCTTTATTTGAAAGCTTTTTTAGTATTTCTTTACTATGTCCTGCTCCTCCTAAAGTTCCATCTATGTAAATACCTTCTGGCTTTATATTTAATCCTTCTATACATTCATTTAGCATTACTGGTTTATGTTGAAAATCCAAAATCACACCTCTTATCTTTATTTGTTAATATAATATTTTATAAGAAAAGTCGCGAAGCTACATAAGTAAAGCTATTGCGAGTCTTTTTAAAGGTCACTATTGCTTGTTGTATACGGAAAAATCTTATATAGGTTAAAAATAAAAATTAATTTTTCCTATACAATAAGTAAAAAGACAACTGGCAATTAAAGAAACTACCAGTTGCTTTTTTTATATGATTTTTCTTTTGGGTTTCATTTACTATACTCTTTTGTTTTATAATCATTTGTTTTTTACTAAAATGACTTTTGTACTTCGAATTTTATCTTTTGTATACTTAACTATTAATCTTTTGTTTTTTTATCTTTCGTAATTAAAATCTTTTGTAAGCTTATCTTTCGTCATTTTTCTTTTGTACTTAAAAATATCTTTTGTAGTTATTTCTTTTGTATATTTGTCATTAGTTTTTTATATAAACTTGTAAAAGTTATATACCTAACATTGTCATATTTGCCGCAATTTCATCTGCAGAAATATTTTCATCACATTTTTGCCATGTCTCTTTATTCCATATTTCTAATCTTGTTCCTACTCCGATTATTACTGCTTCTTTTTCTAAATTTGCTGCAACACGTAAATTGCTAGGAATTAAAAATCTTCCTTGTTTGTCCAATTCACATTCTGTTGCCCCTGATAAGAAAAATCTTACAAAGTTTCTAGCATTTCTGTCTGATAGAGGTAATGCTTTTAATTTCATTTCGAAATTCAACCACTCTTCTTGTGAAAACGCAAACAAACATCCATCTAACCCTTTTGTTACGATGAATCTATCTCCCATATCTTGTCTTAGTTTAGCAGGCATTATTAACCTTCCTTTAACATCAAGAGAATGCTCGTATTCACCTATTAGCAATTAATTTTCACCCCTTTTCACAATCTACCACTTTGTCCCACTTCTCTCCACTGCATTTTCATTGTAATATATCTTTATATATTTTTCAAGCCTTTTTTCAAATTTTTTTAAATATTTTATTATT
>CAJMRU010000103.1 GCA_905215845.1 uncultured bacterium | reverse complement strand
TGACGAGGAATATCAAGAAGATGATGAAGAGGCAGAGGAAGAAAGTGCTGTAAAAGACGATGGTGCTTCTCAGCCTAAAAAACAAAAAAATTTAGGTGTTTATTTGGCTATGGCGCTGTGTTTGGTAGCACTTGGCGTGGGAGCTTGGGCAACATACGATACAGTAGTGAAAATTTCTGATGTAACCCAGGATACCGCTTCTTCGTCTGCACCGCAAAGTTCTACAGCGGAAGTAAATCAAACCGTCAGCGGTGTTCCGAAAGATAATGTGATGGAAGATAACTTGCCGATTGCAGAAAGCGAGGTTGTTTCCGAATCTGCTTCCAGTGAAGAGACTGTTTCCAGCGAGGTTGTATCCGAACAGCCGGTAGAAAGCCAAGTGCCGGAATATTATAATTATCCCGTGGCCGGACAAGAAATATTAAATGGGTTCAGTAACGGAGACCCTGTACACAATATGACAATGGACGATTGGAGAACACATGACGGCCTTGATATTGGTGCGGAAAAAGGACAAAATGTAATGAGTATTGGTGCAGGAACCGTAGTGGACTCATATGAGGACATTATGTGGGGCAATGTGCTTGTGATACAGCATGGGGACATTGAGGTGCGTTATTGCGGCTTGACAGATAAAAGTCTTCTTGCCGCCGGAGATACTGTTGAAGACGGCCAAATTTTAGGAACCGTTGGTACCATACCGATTGAGGAGAAATTGGGGGCCCATTTGCATATTCAGATGAAAAAAGAAGGCGTTTGGATTGACCCTACAAGAGTTCTAAAAGAGGCTGCATAGCTCATTGTTGCGAATAAAAAGAAAAAGTCAGGTGTTCGTTGACTTTTTCTTATACATAGTTATTTAAAATCGTTTTGTGTTTTGTTTACAACCACTCCCGGACATTCCGAAAAGGACAAGGGGAGATTTCGGTCCGGCAGGAGGAAAAGGATAATCAAGTTTGCCCGGGGACAAACTTAGGAGGATGTCTGGAGTCATCTACAAATTGGAAATGAAGCGGATTACAATCAAAAAACGAATTGTGATATTGGTATTCAGAAATATATCATGTTTTGGTAGGCTATAAGTACTACTGTTTATTATTTAAAACCAATGATAGACAATCTGATGCCATAAAGTGGTGACGGATTGATTTATTTGAAATATATGTGATTGATATCATAGATATAAAATAAAAACAGTTTTAACACTGATTCGGGAGGTGAAAATAATGGTAAAAATCAGATTACAAAGACAAGGAAAGAAAAAAGCTCCATTTTATCACATTGTAGTTGCAGATTCAAAAGCTCCAAGAGATGGTAAAATAATCGAAAAATTAGGAACTTACAATCCAATGACAGAACCAGCAACAATAGTTTTAGATAAAGAAAAAGTTGAAAAATGGATAAAAAATGGTGCAAAACCAACAGATACAGTTAAAGCTTTAATCGAAAAAGCTAACTAATTTTTCTTTATATTACTTAAAATAAAACTCTTATATGAACACCAAATATATATAGTTAAAATTATTTATGAAGTGTGTCCTTAAGAGAAAGGAATGATAGTAAAAATGAAAGAAATATTAAAAACAATAATTTCAAACCTAGTCGAAAATAAAGAGGCAGTTGAAATTGAAGAAGTAAAAGAAGATAAAACAATTACTTTCAAAGTAAAAATTGCTCAAAACGATATGGGTAAAGTGATAGGAAAGCAAGGTAGAATTGCACAATCTATCAGAACTGTAATGAAAGCAGTAGCAGGAAAAGAAAAAATGAAAGTTGCTGTTGAATTTATAGAAGAATAATTGGAGTAAAAGAATATGGTATCAGATTTAGAAATTGGTCAAATTGTAAATACATTTGGAATAAAAGGAATGATTAAAGTAAAACCTTTTACAGATGATATAAAAAGATTTGATGATTTAGAAAAAGTATATGTTGAAAAAAATAATACTAAAATTGAATATGAAATTGAAGAAGTGAAATATCATAAAGATATGGTTTTAATAAAATTTAAATCTATTGATACAGTAGAACAAGCAGAAAAACTAAGAAATAGTTATCTTAAAATTTCTAGAGATTCAGTAGAAGATTTAGAGGAAGATAGATATTACATAGTAGATTTGATTGGAATAGATGTATATACAGACGAAAATATTTTATTAGGAAAACTTGAAGATATATTTAATACTGGTAGTAATGACATATATGTAGTAAAAGATGAATTAGGTAAACAAATTCTTTTACCAGCAATATCAGATGTTATTAAACAAATTGATATGGAAAATAAAAAAATGATAGTTCATATAATTAAAGGATTAATGTAACTTAAATTAAAACATTAATTTACTTATGTTTAAAGTTGAAAGGATATTAAAAAATGAAATTTGATATTTTAACACTTTTTCCAGAAATGTTTGAAAATTTAAAGCAGAGCATTATAGGAAGAGCAATAGAAAAAAATATAATAAATATCAATTTGATAAATATTAGAGATTTTTCTAAAGATAAACATAAAAAAGTTGATGATACGCCATATGGTGGTGGGGCAGGAATGGTTATGAAACCAGATGTTGTATATAGTGCATATAATTCTATTAAAGATAAAAATGCAAAAGTTATATATATGTCACCACAAGGAAAAACATTAAACCAAAAAAAAGTAGAAGAGCTATCAAAAGAAGAACATTTAGTTATACTTTGTGGTCATTATGAAGGTATAGACCAAAGGGTACTTGATAAAATTGTAGATGAAGAAATATCGATAGGAGATTATGTATTAACAGGAGGGGAACTTCCTGCAATGGTATTAATAGATAGTGTCAGCAGATATGTAGAAGGAGTTTTGAAAGAAGATTCTATAAAAGAAGAAAGTTTTTCAAATGGACTTCTAGAATATCCACAATATACAAGACCAGAAGTTTTTGAAGGAGAAAAAGTTCCAGAAATATTACTTTCAGGACACCATGAGAATATAAGTAAATGGAGAAAAGAAAAATCGTTAGAAATAACGAAGAAAAAAAGACCAGAATTAATAAAAAATAAAAATGCAGAGTAAACTTTAAATTTAGCTCTGACACTAGAAGAAGGAGGAATTTCTAAAATGGATATTATAAAATCTATTGAACACGAACAGCTAAAAAATAAAATACCAGAATTAAAAGTTGGTAATACAGTAAAAGTGCACGTAAGAATCAAAGAAGGAAATAAAGAAAGAATCCAAGTATTTGAAGGAATAATCATTAAAGTACAAGGAGGAGGTCTTAACCAAACATTTACAGTTAGAAAAACATCATATGGAGTAGGTGTTGAAAAAACATTCTTAGTACACTCTCCATTAGTAGAAAAAGTAGAATTAGTAAGAGTTGGTAAAGCAAGACGTGCAAAATTATATTACCTAAGAGATAGAGTTGGTAAAGCTGCTAAGACTAAAGAACAAGTAGGTGCTAGAATTGAAAATAGAGAAATTATAGTAAAAGAAGATTTAGTTGAAGAACCAGCAGTAGAATCAGCTCCAGAAGAAGCTCCAGCTGTTGAAACAGAAAATGTTGTAGCTCAAGAAGTTGTAGATACAGTAAAAGAAGAAAAAGTTGAAACAGTAGAAGCTGCACCAGAAGAAAAAAAAGCTGAATAATAAAAAGAATTTAACATATTTATAAAACCTGAATTATTAAACAAATAAGTTTGGTGATTTAGGTTTTTTGTTGTATAAGTATATTGGAAAATCTATGTGAATTATAAATTTTTTTAATAATTGAACAAGCCAAAATCATGTATTGTTTATAAAAATCTCCCAAGCTTATTTAATAAACTTAGGAGATTTTTATTCATTCTTTTAGGATAATTTTATCCAACCCATTTATAAGCATGTAAGGTAAAAATTATTAAGCCACTCCTTACCATTTATTTTAAATTGAAAATAAATCTTCCATGGTATACAATCCAGCAGATTGCTTAACAATAAATTGACTTGCTTTTAAAGCACCTTTTGCAAATATATTTCTAGAATATGAAGTATGTTTTATTTCAAAAGTTTCAAATTCTCCAAAAAATTTTACTTCATGTTCACCAACAATATTACCACCTCGTATAGAGCTTATTCCGATTTCATTTTTATCTCTTTTTTGATGCTTTGAATGTCGATTATATTCATAATGTAAACTATTATTAAGAGAAGTATTGATACTATCTGCTAGCATTTGTGCTGTACCGCTTGGACTATCTATTTTTCTATTATGATGTGTTTCAATTATTTCTATATCTGTATCTCTAAATATAGGAGCAAGATAAGATACAATTTTTTTCATAATCATAATATCAAAAGACATATTAGCAGATTTGAAAATAGGAATTTCCTTACTACATTTTTCAATAAAATCATTTTGTTCATCTGTGAATCCAGTTGTTGCTATTACAATAGGGATTTTTTCATTTATTGCATAATTCAATATATTTAAAGTTGCAACAGGAACAGAAAAATCTATAATGACATCTGGTTTTATATTTATATCATTAATATTTGTAAAAATAGGAAAATTACAATTAACATTAGAATTAATGTCAAATCCTCCTATTAATTCAAATAAGTCGTTTTTTAAAGCCAAATCACAAACTATATTTCCCATTTTTCCATTACAACCATTTACTAAAACTTTTATCATAAATTCACCATATTTATATAATATATTTATAACTATGTAT
>CAJMRU010000102.1 GCA_905215845.1 uncultured bacterium | reverse complement strand
TATTAGTTTGTATTTTTTTATGATTTTTATTCCAATTTTTGAATTTTTATAATTTTTATGGTAAAATGTTAAAAAATCCAGAAAGGAACGGAATTTTATATGAAAATTTTAATTTTTTATGCTTCATATGGAGGAGGTCACTTAAAAGCAGCTGAATCAATTAATGAATGTATTTTGAATAATTATACGGATAAAAATATTGAAGTCGAATTAATAGACTGTATGAAATATGTTAATAAAGCAATAGAAAAAATGACTACTGCTGCTTATAGAGAAATGGCAAAAAAAATGCCTTGGGCTTGGGGGAAAATATATAATGATTCTCAAAAAGGTCCTCTTGCACATATCAGCTCAAGATCTAATAAAATAATGGCAATTAAATTACTTCGCCTTTTACGAGAAAAACAACCTGATTTAATTATTTCTACACATCCTTTTGGTAGTCAAATGTGTAGTTATTTAAAAAGAAAGAAAAAAATAAATGCAAAAATAGCTACAATTTTAACAGATTTTGCACCTCATAGTCAATGGTTAGTTGGCTCTGATTATACTGACTATTTCTTTGTAGCTCATGATAAAATGAAGTCATATCTTCTTTCACAAAATATAGCAGAAAATAAAATATTTGTTACTGGAATTCCTCTTTCTAATAAATTCCTTTGCAAGTATGATAGAAATGATATTCTTAAAAATTTTGAGTTAAAAGATAATAAATTTAATATTTTATTTTTTGGTGGTGGAGAATTTGGATTAGGGAAAACTAGAACTGTTGAAATCTTTGAAGAATTTACTAAATTTGCTAAATCTAGAGATTTTCAAGTAATTGGAATTGCTGGTAAAAATGAAAAAATGAAATTGGCATTTAAAAATATTGTTAGAGAAAATAACTGTGAAGAAAATGTAAAAGTATTAGAATTTACTAATAAAGTTCCTGAATTGATGAGTATTTCTAATTTAGTAGTTACAAAACCAGGTGGTATGACTACTACTGAAAGTTTAGCCTCAGAATTACCAATGATTATAATTAACCCTATTCCAGGTCAAGAAGTAGAAAATGCTGAATTTTTAGAAAGTAAAAATATTGCAATTTGGCTTAGAAAAGATAATGATGTTAATGAGGTTTTAACAAATTTATTTGAATCTCCTACTAAATTGAAAGAAATGAAACAAAATACTAAACTTTTGGCTAATATTAATTCTACTAGGGATATTTGTGATATTTTATTAAAATAACATTTATTAAAGGTGTGTTCACAGAACACACCTTTTTATCCAAATTTCCCCTCTATATAGTACAGCTACTAATTCTTTCACGGGAATGCGAATATGATTTGGAAGTAAAAATCTACCTTTATCCAAAGATCTAATCCCTAATACATTGAATTCTTTATAATCCTCTTGATAGGGTATCAGCAAAATCCCATTATCACTTAATGTAATAATAATTTGTTCTGCCTTTTTTAAATCTGACTTTTCTAGCAACTCCTTTGGAATAAGTATCCGTCTACCTTCCATATTATTTACCTCTCCCTTCTTAGGTTTATAATTAATATTATAACATTAATTGCTTACTTTTTCAAATCTCTCTTCTTCCTTCTAACGCTTTTGTCAAAGTAATTTCGTCAGTATATTCTAAGTCTCCTCCAACAGGAATTCCATGTGCTATTCTTGTTACTTTTATTCCTAATGGCTTTATTAATTTAGATAGGTACATTGCAGTTGCCTCACCTTCAACCCTAGGATTTGTTGCCAAAATCACTTCTTTAACTTTTCCATCCATAAGTCTAGCTAATAATTCTTTTATTTTTATATCATCTGGACCTATACCATTCATTGGAGATATTGAACCATGTAAAACATGATATACACCTTTAAATTCATGCGTTTTTTCCATAGCTATAATATCTCTAACATCTTCTACGACACAAATTGATGATTCATCTCTTTTTGTATTGCTACATATTGGACATGGGTCTGTATCAGAAATATTATAACATTTACTACAATATTTTAAGTTCTTTTTTGCTGATAATATTGAATTTACAAATTCATTTGTTTCTTCTTCTGAACAGTTTAGCATATAAAATGCAAGTCTTGCTGCTGTTTTATGTCCTATACTTGGTAATCTTTCAAAACTTTCTATTAATTTTTCTATTGATGGTGAATATAATGACATAATTTTACCCTTTCTAAATAATACAAACATACTAAATTATTATTACTTTTAATAATTTAATATGTTTCTTATTTTATATTATTTTCTTTTAATATATTATAGCAAATAATTTATAAAAAATAAAATAATCGCTAATTTACATTAGTCCTGGAATATTGAATTTTCCTAATTGTGCTGCTTGAGCACTATCTACTTTTCTTAATGCTTCATTTACACAAGTTAATATTAAATCTTCAAGCATTTCAACATCATCTGGGTCTACTACATCTTTTTGTATTTTTATTTCTTTTATTACTTTTTCACCTGTTACTTTTACACTTATTGCTCCTCCACCTGCTGTTGCATCAAATTCTTTGCTTGCTAATTCTGCTTGTGATTTTTCCATATCTGCTTGCATTTTTTTTGCTTCTTTCATTAAATTGTTTATATTCATTCCTCCGAATCCACCCATTCCTGGGAATCCTCCTCTTTTTGCCATAATAAAATTCCTCCTTAATCTTTCTAAATTATATTAAATGGTATATCTGATTCATTTGCAAAATTTTGTATATTTTCTTCTCTATTAAATTGATTTTTTGTTTCTTGTGCATTTGTTATATATTTTATTTGCATCGTTTTTCCTGAAGCCATTGATACCATATTTGTTAATTCTTTTATATTTTCTTGTTTTTCTAAAATTGTCTTTCCAAAAGAAGTTAGTCCTCTTGGAAATTCTATTCCTACTGTCATATCATTTATTTCTGTTGCTCTTGTATTTACTAAATTTGTATATAACACTATTTTTCCATTTTGTTTTAGTTCATTTAATATTTGTGGCCAATATTCTTCTGGATTATTTGAACATTTATTTTTTAATGTTTGATTTGATTGATTTGCAGTTTGTGTTCTATTAATATTTGTTGGTTTTTTGGGTTGTACATTAGTGCTTACATTTGTTTCAACTTTTGCATAAACATTTGGATTTGTATAAGCATTATTACTTGGATTTTGCGCAACTTGTCTTTGTAGTACATTTCCTGATTTTAAATATTTTTCAATCCTTTCAATTCTTTCTTCTAAAGAACCAGTATTACTTTCTAATCTATTACACAATTTTATTATACCAGCTTGAAACATTATTGTTTTTTGTGTCGACCATTTAATATTATTTTCTAATTCTGATAATTCATATACTAAACTTATTAATCTTTCTTTTGAAACATCTTTTGAAAGTTCTTGTATATCTTTAACTTCTTCTTCACTATATAACTCTAATTTGTTACAAGCTTTATATACTAACATATCTTTTATATATTTTACTATTTCCCATAATAAATTAGTTATATCTTTTCCATCATCTAAAACTTTATTTACATTTTTTAATGCATCATCTATATTATATTCAATAATTGCTTTTGTTATATCATGTACAAATGTAATTTTAGGAATTCCTACTAAATCTTTTATTTTATCTTCATCTATTTTATTTTCTCCATCTTGTACACATCTTTCTAATATCGACAAAGCATCTCTCATTGCTCCTTCTGATAAAGTTGCAATAATATTTAAAGCTCCTTCTGATATTTCTATATTACTTTCATTACATACAATTTTTAGTCTCTTTATTATATCTTCATTAGATATTCTTTTAAAATCAAATCTTTGACATCTTGATAAAATTGTTGCTGGAAGTTTTTGAGGTTCAGTAGTAGCTAAAATAAATTTTACATGCTCAGGTGGTTCTTCTAAAGTTTTTAATAATGCATTAAAAGCACCTGTTGAAAGCATATGTACCTCATCTATTATATATACTCTATATTTAGCTTTTGTTGGTAAAAAGTTAACTTCTTCCCTAATGCTTCTTATATCTTCGACACTATTATTTGATGCAGCATCCATTTCTACTATATCTGTTAATGAACCTGATATTGCACCTTTACATATTTCACATTCATTACAAGGTTCTCCATCTTTTGGATTTAAGCAATTAATAGCTCTTGCTAAAATTTTAGCAGCAGAAGTTTTTCCTGTACCTCTTCCTCCATTAAATAAATATGCATGTCCAACTCTATTTGATATTATTTGATTTTTTAAAGTTCTCGTTATATGTTCTTGACCTACCATCTCTGAAAAATTTATAGGTCTAAATTTTCTATAAAGAGCTGTGTACCCCATTTTTCTCACATCCTTTATATACCTAAAAAATGGCTGATACTTAAATCTCTCTATGGAAAGTATTCCACATAAAGATATCTACTTATTGCTGCTTCCTTCCGGACCTGACAAGGTTCATAGGTCTTTATTGGTCTACTCTCCATACAAAGATTAAATATCATACCATTTGTATTATATAATGATTTTTGTATTTAATCAAGTATTAAATTAATTTTTTTCTCTTTTAAAAATAACATTGCTTAAATCTGTAATTTCTGCTACAGTTATTCCATCTTCTATAATATTTGCTTGTGGCATTTCTAAATCAATTGTAGTTTTGTACTTCTTTCCTTCTTCCATTGTAATTGTTAAATCAAATGTTAATTTCATCTTTAATTTTTCTTG
>CAJMRU010000101.1 GCA_905215845.1 uncultured bacterium | reverse complement strand
GAAGTTTAAAGTTTACACAAACTTTACGATATACTCAAAAATTCAAAAGTTACTTATTTATCTTATAAGCAACTTTTTATCATTCTAATTTTGTATTTTATTAATTATTTCAATTATAAGTTTTCTTTAATTATTTTATTTCTCATTCAAAATTTTCCTAACTTCATTCTTAGTTAAATATCTCCACTTTCCAAGTTCTAAGTCTTTTACTCCTATTCCTGCTATTTTACTTCTATGCAGAGCCAATACTTTATGACCTATTGCTTCACACATTTTTCTTACCTGTCTATTTTTCCCCTCATGGATTGTTATTTCTAATCTTGAAATATTTTTTTCTTCGTCTGTTTTTAGAATTTTTACTTTTGCTGGTTTTGTAATGTAATCTTCTATTTTTACTCCTTTTTTTAATTCTTCTACTTCATTGTTTTCTACTATTCCTCTTATTGTAACAGTATATGTCTTTTCTATTTCATGTTTTGGATGTGTTACTTTATATACAAAGTCACCATCGTTTGTTAAGATTATTGCTCCTGATGTATACATATCTAGTCTTCCTACTGGTACTATTCTTTTATTAGTTTTTACTAAATCTAAAATAGAATCACGATTAAATTGGTCTTTTACTGTGGTCACATATCCAATAGGTTTGTTTAATAATATATATACATATTCTTTTCCTTGAGCTACTTTTTTTCCATTGTACTCAACTATATCTTTATTGGGTACTATTTTTATTCCTAGTTCATTTACTGTTTTTCCGTTTACTTTTACTTTTCCTTCTAATATTAATTCTTCTGCTTTTCTTCTTGAGGCTATTCCTGCTTCTGCCATATACTTTTGTAATCTTATTGCTTCTTTACTTTCCATTATATCTTTTCTAATTAATTCAAGCGAATTTTATTAGACCTTTCTTTTATTTTAATATTCTTTTTCTCTTTCTTTTAATTCTTCTAATATCTTTTCAAAATATTGTGGAATTTTAGCTTCTAAGTGCATATTTTCATTAGTAATTGGATGCTTAAAATCTAGAGATTTTGCATGTAAACATTGTCCCTTTATATTCCATTCATTCTTTCCTTTTGAATATACTTCATCACCTACTATCGGATATCCTATTTGTGATAAATGTACTCTTATTTGATGTGTTCTTCCTGTTTCTATATTTATTTCTAGTAATGTATATTTATCATATCTTTTTAAGACCTTGAAATGTGTTATAGCTTCTTTTCCTTTTTTGGTAACTGCCATTTTTTTTCTGTCTTTTTCACTTCTTCCTATTGGCATATTTATTGTTGCATTATTTTCTTTTACAATTCCTTTTACTAATGCTATATATGTCTTTTTTACTTTATGTTCTTTTATTTGTTCACTTAAATTTATATGTGCTTTGTCATTTTTTGCTACTATTAAAATTCCTGATGTGTCTTTATCTAGTCTGTGTACTATTCCTGGTCTTATTTCTCCACCTATTCCTGATAATGAATCTTTACATATTGACATTATTGCATTTACCAAAGTTCCATCTGGATTTCCGTTTGCTGGGTGAACTACCATTCCTTTTGGCTTATTTACAACTATTATATCTGAGTCCTCATAAATTATTTCTACTGGAATATCTTGTGCTTTTAATTCTATTTCAACTGCTTTTTCTTCTTCCATTGTTATTTTGTCATTTACTTGCACTTTATATGATGCTTTTATTTTTTTGCCATTTACTAATATTTTTCCTGTCTCTATTAATCTTTGTATTGCTACTCTAGAAATATCATTATATTTTTCAGCCATATATGCATCTATTCTTTTACTTACTTGTTCAATAACTTCTAATTCTTTCATTATTTTCCTTTCATTTATGCATTTAATCTTTCATATATTACAAAATAATCATCTTCATAAATCTTTTTATAGTTTTCATCATTTGTCTTATCTATTATCATACTTATTTTTGCATCTTTATACATTATTGCATGTGTTATTCCATATTTTTCAAATATGTCTTCATAGAAATCTCCTATACTTGATACATTTATGAAGTCCATAAATATATCCTCTTCTTTTCCACTAAATTCTGGAGCATATAAATCTGCTCTTGAATCTATAAATACTGGTATTCCTCTATATATCATATAACTTCCATAATTGTATTCATTATAGAATTTTGCTGTTCCTAGGTCTATGTTATTTAATATATAATCACAGGCTTGTACAGGATATGTTGTTTCGTCTATATAATGGTCACCTGATTTTTTTTCTGCAAAGTGATAACTCATGACTAACATTATTATTATCATTCCTAAAAATGCTAATTTGTTTCTTAACTCTTTAAATTTTTCGTTTTTTGGTTCTTTGTAATATCTTTTTACCATATCACATATCAATCTATTTAATACTATTGAACCTACTAATACGAACATTGATAATTGTCTTCTTGACATTAGCATTAAGTAACATAAGCCACCTATCATAAATAAATCGTTTAATCTAATTTTTGCTTTTGTAAATATTAGTATTGCTAGAAATATAATAATTGTTGCTAATACTTCTGGTTGTTCATAAATTGTCATTGGTAAATGTTCATTTATATTTTGTGTTGTATTACCTTCCATAGTTTTTACTAAATATGTGTATGGTGTATCTCCTAATGGTGTTATTAGTCCTGTAAATAAGCATATTATCATTATTAATATTAGCCATTTTACATTTTTATTTTTTACTAATTTTATTTTATATGGATTTTCTAATTCTTTATCTCTTTTTATTTTTATTCTATCTATTTGTTCATTTAATTTTACTAATTTTTCTTCTAAACTCTTTATTTTTTCAGCATTTGTGTTTTGGCTCTTTAAGTGTTTTATTCTTAATTCTAATATTTTCTTTCCAATTTTTCTATAAATTATTATGTCTGCTAATGAGGCTATTATGTATTCTGCTATATATGGTAAGAATAATACAAATAAAAATGGCCATACTGCAACATGTAAATTAGCAATTAATGTTGAAATTCCTACTATTCCTATTGCATATCGTTTCTTTTTTCCCTTTAAAAACATTTCTATGCAGTAAATCATCCATATAAATAATATAAATGTTACAAGTTGTGCTCTAGCTGCTATATAATCTTTTATTAAATACATTACACCTACTGATATTAAGAATGAAACTACTTGATTTTTTGTTATCTTATTATTTACTAAGAATAAAGAAACTCCAAGTATCATTGATAATATACAAGTTGTTACAAATATTCCTGTCATTCCAAAGCTAGAATAAATTTGATATGTAATCAAATCATATAACCAATGAGGATATGTATATGCTAAATCTTGATGCCAAGAAAAATGGTCTTGCATATCTATTCCTGTTTCCATTATTTGTTTTCCTATTTCGATTGTATAATATGTGTCATTTTGTAATGTTACTGGTGTTAATGCTAAACTAAACATTGCTATTAGAATAATTGCAACAATAAAAAAAATCTTACTTGATTTATTTTTTGTTGTTAAATTTTTTTCTTCTTGTTGTTTAACCTTTTTTGTTGTTTTTTCTTTTTTCATTTATCTACCTCCAAAAGTCTTTTATGAGATTATATCAAATTTATTATAAAAAAACTAGCTTTTATCAATTAAAATAATGGTTTTAAAACATAAAAAACAAATGATATAAAAAATTTGCTTAATTACTTTTTCAAATTTTTTATATCATTTGCTAAATATCTATTACACAGCTTCTTGATTTCCCTCTTCTACTGTTGATTCCTCTTCTTTTTCTTCTATTACTTCTAAGCTTCCTACTGAAACTTCATATGCAATTCTTTCTTCTATTGTTCCATCTTCATGTTTCTTTTCATAAGTTCTTGATTGAACTCTTCCTACTAATTTAATTTGTGAACCAACCTCTAGGTTTTGACAGAATCTTGCATTTCTTCCCCACGCTATACATGGTATATAGTCTGATTTATTATATGCTCTATTTACTGCTAATAATATATCTGCTATTTCTCTTCCAAATGGTGTTTGTCTATAAATTGGTTTTTTACAGATGTAACCAACTAATACTACTTCATTAGTTATTGTATCTTTTTTTACCATTTCATTTTCACTTTGTTCTTCACTTTCTTCAACTTCTCTTACATCTTTAGCAAATACTGTTAATATTAGTCTATTTTTTTCACTTTCATAACTATTATATGATCTAAATTGTCCTTTTACTAATAGGTGTTTTCCTTCTTGTAATGTATCTTCTCCTATTAATCTTTCTGATATTGTGATTGGTATAATGTCAGAAATACCACTTAAACGAGGTATTGATAAATTAAAAATGTAAAATCTCTCTCCATAAATTTCATGACTGAATTTTTTTTCTCCTGTAACTTTTCCAACTAATGTTAAATAGTTGTTTTCTAAATAATTTGTATCCAATTTTCTTCCTCCTTAAATTTTATTTATCAATCGTATATTTTTCCTTACGCTCTGTTAACTTACATTTATTATTATACAATATTTTTTTGGTTTTGTCTACATAAAAAGTTAAATTTGTAACTTTTTTGTAATATTTAAGAAAATCTTCAGGAATTCCATGCTATAAACACCCCTGCGTCTTTTGTAATCCAGAAGCCTTTTTCCGTCTTTTTCCGCACATAAGTCTGGAACTCTTTATACCGCTCCAATATATACTGGCTTTGATTTCCATGACAGGACAATATATACGATATCAACGGCTCTGGATCCGGAATTACAAGTTTATCTTCGTATGTTCTCCAATGAACATCCGTAAAATATTGCTCCAGTATCTCAGCCCCATTCTCT
>CAJMRU010000100.1 GCA_905215845.1 uncultured bacterium | reverse complement strand
GAAGACCGACTATTAGAAGGTATAAAATTATATCAAAATAATATATCTGATAAAATAATAATGAGTGGAGACCATGGAAGAAAAGAATATGATGAAGTAAATGTAATGAAAAATTATGCAATTCAAAAAGGAGTACCGTCAGAAAATATTTTTATGGACCATGCAGGATTTTCCACTTATGAAAGCATATATAGAGCAAGAGATATTTTTAAGGCAAGAAAAGTAGTAATAGTAACTCAAAAATACCATTTATATAGAGCTTTATATATTGCAAATCAGTTAGGACTAGAAGCTTATGGAGTAGGAGCAGACCCAAGGCAATATGTAGGGAGAATATATAGAGAAATGAGAGAGATACTAGCAAGAAATAAAGATTTTATAAAATGTATATTTAAACCTGAGCCTACTTATTTAGGTGAAACAATCCCTGTAAACGGAAATGGAGATATCACAAATGATGATAAAAAAGATATTTAATAATATATATTTAAACAGAAAAATGAATTAATATTGGTAAATACCATGAATAGAATAAAAGGGAATGATTTTAGAATTAAAATATTTATAAAGATTAGGAGATTATAAATGTTACAAGTAAAAAATATACAAAAACAATATAAAACAGGTGACTTAATACAAATAGCTTTAGACAATGTAAGCCTAAATCTAAGAGACAATGAATTTGTTGCAATTCTTGGACCAAGTGGGTCAGGAAAAACAACACTTTTAAACATTATTGGAGGCTTAGACCGTTACGATAAAGGAGACTTGATAATAAATGGAATTTCTACAAAAAAGTATAAAGACAGAGACTGGGATTCTTATCGTAATCATACAATAGGATTTGTATTTCAAAGCTATAACTTGATACCACATCAAACAATTCTGGCAAATGTAGAATTAGCATTAACAATATCAGGAGTATCCAAAGCTAAAAGAAGAGAGAAAGCAATAAAGGCACTTGAACAAGTAGGATTAGCAAATCAAATTCATAAAAAGCCAAATCAATTATCTGGTGGACAAATGCAAAGAGTTGCTATTGCAAGAGCATTAGTAAATGACCCAGATATTGTACTTGCTGACGAGCCAACTGGTGCATTAGATAGTGATACAAGTATTCAAGTTATGGAATTATTAAAGAAAGTGGCAAAAGACCGTTTAGTAGTAATGGTAACACATAATCCAGAACTTGCAGAAGATTATGCGACCCGTATTGTAAATATTAAAGATGGTAAAATTCTTTCAGACACCAATCCATATATAATAGAAAAAGAAAAAAATCCAAAACCAATACACAAAAATTTAGGAAAAACAACAATGTCCTTCTTAACCTCACTATCTTTGAGCTTTAATAACTTAAAAACTAAAAAAGGAAGAACAATTTTAACATCTTTTGCAGGCTCAATTGGTATTATTGGTATAGCATTAATATTATCATTATCAAATGGTGCTAATATATATATTAAATCAGTAGAAGAAGATACACTATCTGAATATCCTCTACAAATACAAAGCACAGGAATTGATATGAGTTCATTACTTATAGGTACAAATAATGAGGAGGAGAAACAAAATGAAGGAGATATAAATGTTAGTAAAAGAATAACAAATATGTTTTCTACAATAGGCTCAAATGATTTAAAGTCCTTTAAAAAGTATTTAGAAAGTGATGAAAGTAACATTAAAAAATATACAAAAGCTATTGAATATTCGTATGATGTTACACCAACAATTTATACTTCAGACACAGAAAATATAAGACAAGTAAATCCAGACACTACTTTTGCAAGTTTAGGAATGGGAGCAGGAGCATCTAGCAATAGTATGATGTCTAATATGATGAGTACAAATGTATTTTTCAAAATGCCAAAAGATAGTAGTTTATATGAAAGTCAATATGATGTAAAAGCTGGAAAATGGCCGACAAGTTATAATGAATGTGTTTTAGTTTTAACCTCACAAGGAAATATTAGTGACTTTTTATTATATACATTAGGTCTAAGAGATTACAGCGAAATACAAGATTTAGTTACTCAATTTTCAAGTGGAAAAGAAGTAGATACACCAAAAGATTTGGGTACATATAATTATGAAGATATTTTAGGAACTACTTTCAAGCTTGTAAATGCTAGTACTTGCTATGAGTATGATGGAGAATATAAAGTTTGGAGAGATAAAACTGATAATAAAGAATACATGAAAAATGTTGTAAGAAATGGAGAAGATTTAAAAATAGTTGGAATTGTACAGCCAAAAGAAGGAGCAACAAGCACAATGCTTTCTAGTGGAATTTATTATCCAGATTCTTTAACAAATCATGTTATTGAAAATGCGAAAAATAGTAAAATAGTGAAAGACCAATTATCAAATCCAGAAGTTAATGTATTCACTAGTAAAAGATTTGATGAAACTGAAAAAGAAAACTCTTTAGACATGAATTCATTAATTGATATAGATACAAATGCTATTAAATCAGCCTTTAAAATAGACCAAACAAAAATAAACCTTGATTTTGGAAATTTGAATAATATATTAACACAAAACTCATTACCAGCTCTAAATATAAATGATATTTTAAGTAAAATTCAATTTTCAATGTCACAAGAAGATATTAAAAATATAATATTAGATTTGGTTAAAGGATACGAAGAATATATTCAAAATAAACCAGAAGCAAATATAAATGAAATAAGTAAACAACTAACAGAATACTTGCAAACAAAAGAAGTAAATGAATTGATAAATAGAAAAATTAAAGAATTTATTAAAGAAAATGGTAGTTTAACTATTACACAAAAACAATTAGAAGAAATTATGAAAGAAATCTTAGCAGGATACGAAAAATATGTAAATGATAATGAATTAGTAAGTATAGAAGACTTAAACAAATATATAGTAGAATATATGAATTCTGATAAAGCAAAAGATATTATAACCAAAAACATATCTAAGATAATGACTTCTCAAAACATAGAAAAACAAGTAACTGCTATAATGGGACAATATATGCAAAATGTTATGGGAACAATTAGCAAAAGCTTACAAAAACAAATGGAGTCAAGTATAAAAAAATTAAGCAAAACAATGACAAATGCAATAAGTATAGACGAAAATGCTTTTATAGGAGCATTTAAAATGAAAATGAATGAAGAAGAACTAGCAGAATTATTTAATTCCCTTATGAATAAAGAAAATGTTACATATGAGAGTAATTTAAAAAAATTAAATTATGCAAATTTTGATGAGCCAAGTGGAATTGATATTTATCCAAAAGACTTTGAAGGAAATAAGGCAATTACAAGTTTAATAAATGATTACAATACTCGTATGGAAGAAAATGGAGAAGAAGATAAAGTAATTTCTTATGCTGATATGATAGGTTCATTAATGAGTTCAGTAACAACTATTGTTGATACAATAAGTTATGTATTAATTGCATTTGTTGCAATATCATTGGTGGTTTCATCTATTATGATAGGTGTTATTACATATATTAGTGTATTAGAGCGAAAAAAAGAAATTGGAATTTTAAGAGCAATGGGAGCATCTAAGCAAAATGTATCACAAGTATTTAATGCTGAAACAATTATTATAGGAGGCTTAGCAGGAATAATTGGAGTAGGTATAACTTTATTATTAATAATTCCTATAAATCAAATTATTGCAGTAATAGCAAATGGAGTAAATGTTAAAGCATCACTACCACTTGGAGCAGGAGTTATTCTGGTTGTATTAAGTATAGTTTTAACTTTAATTGGAGGTATTATTCCATCTAAAAAAGCTGCAAAAGAAGACCCAGTATTGGCTTTGAGAAGTGAGTAAGTATAAAAATTTAGAATAATTAAAGATAATTAGAGTTTAACAAAAAATTCGATAGGAGGAATGAAACATGAGCTATGAATTATCAAATAAAACAAAAGAAATACTTTCAAAAAGAATAGGAATACCATATGAAAAACTAATACAAATGGAAGATGAAGAAATAGATGCATATATAGAGAAAAAAACAGGAAAGAAAATTACTTGGCCAAAAGGTGCAAAGGTAGGGAGATTGCCAATTAGAACAATGGAAGATGTAAATAAAAAAATAGACGAAATGGAAAGATAAATATTTTATTAAAATCTTAAAGAATAAAAAATAAGTTGTCAAAATAATAGCAAATGCGAAAGTAAAATAGTTAGGAGAGGTTGTAAGTACTCCTAACTATTTTACTGTTTAATGAATTTGAGATGAAAATCAACTAATAAAAGAACGAATATTTTGTAATGCATAGCTAACAATAATTTAATAGCAATAAGCCCAAATAGGAGAATTATAAGAAAGCCATATACTATTAGAAGAAGTAAAACAAATCTCAGAAATTTACAATAAAAAATCAAAAAATTTGTAACTTTTTTTAAAGAAATGGTAGTCTACTAGTGTAGATATCTATAAGGAGTAAAATAAATTGAATAAAAAAAGCAGATATATAAAAGATAATGGAGAGCTAAATATTGAAAAATTGGTTTATGAGTATAAAAATTATATAATGACTATATTGCATAAGTCCTCACAAAATTTATTAGAGGAAGATTTAGAAGAAATATGTTCAGATGTATTTATTACAATATGGTGTAATCGCGAAAAATTAGATTTAGAAAAAGATTTTTCGCCATATATTGCTTCTATAACTCACAACTTATTGAAGAAAAAATATAGAGATATAAAAATTTTGGAAGATATAGAAGAGTATCAAAATTTGGCAGATATTTCAAATATTGAAATAATTGTTTCAAATATAGAAGAAAATAATATATTAATTGAAGAATTGAATAAATTAAAAAATAGTGATGTTGATATTTTTAAAAGA
>CAJMRU010000099.1 GCA_905215845.1 uncultured bacterium | reverse complement strand
ATAATGAATATGATGCAATTTTAATATCAGAATTTGAAACAATGGAAGATTTAGAAAAATATAAAAATCATCCAGAACATTTAAAAGTATCAAGTTTATGCAAAGAAATTAGAGTAGATAGACAAGCAATAGATTACGAATTTTAAAAATTTTTCCAAAATGTTGTAATTTTTAAAAATATTGTTATAATTATATATGGACAATTTTTACGAAAGGAAGGATTTTTATGTTAAAGAAAGTAGCAATATTAGCAAATGGAGGAGATGTATCAGGATTTAATGCTGTAATAAGAGCAATAGTAAAAACAGCAGAAAATCATGGTATAGAATGTTATGGAATAATAGATGGATATAATGGACTATTAAAAAAAGACTTTGAATTACTATCAACAGCAGGAGATGGAGATGCAAAAGGAATATTACCAAAAGGTGGTTCAATAATAGGTTCATCAACAAATGCAAATGTATTTAACTATAAAGTAATAGATGAAGAAGGAAATGTAGAATATAAAGACCTATCAGATATATGTGTACAAAACATTAAAGAAGCAGGATTTGACTGTATCTTCACATTAGGAGGAGACGGAACACAAAAATCAGCAAGAGACTTCTCAACAAAAGGAGTTAATGTAATAGGAGTACCAAAAACAATAGACAATGATGTAGCATGTACAGAAATAACATTTGGATATAACACAGCAGTATCAGTAGCCATGGAAGCAATAGATAGACTTCATACAACAGGAGAAACACACCATAGAATAATGGTATTAGAAGTAATGGGAAGATATGCAGGATGGATTGCACTAGAATCAGCAATAGCAGGAGGAGCAGATGTGGCATTAATTCCAGAAATACCATATGACATAGAAAGTGTTGCAAGAAAAATAGAAAACAGAAAGAAAAGAGGAAAAAGCTTTAGTGTAGTAGTAGTAGCAGAAGGAGCAAAACCAAAAGACGGAGAAATAACAATAGCAGGAACAAGAGACAACGGAGCAGGAGTTGACAACACAAAACTAGGAGGAGTAGGAGAAATAGTAGCAAAACAACTAGAACAACTAACAGGACTAGAAGCAAGAAATACAACACTAGGATATATGCAAAGAGGAGGAACACCAACAGCATATGACAGAGTACTATCAACAAAATACGGAGTAAAAGCAATGCAACTAGCACTAGAAGGAAAATTTGGAACAATAGCAGTCCTAAAAAACGGAAAAGTAGACTCAGCAACACTAGAAGAAGTAGTAGGTAACAACACAAAAATAGGCGCAGTATCAGGAAACACAGCAGAAAGCAACATAAGAAAAGTAACCATGGACCACGACCTAGTAATAACAGCAAGAAATATAGGAATTAATTTAGGCGATTAGTAAAAAAATAAAAAATCACAAAAAATAATAACAACAAATAACAAAAACACTAATAAAGTAACTTTAAAACAGTATATAATAAATAATTTTTACAAAGTTTAAAACTAAAATTAATTACAAAAAATACACAAAACTCCAAAACATAATACTAAATACAAATCAAATAGCAAACTAAAAAATTAAAAAAACAAATTAAAAATTGCTATAAAATAGCAATAAAAAACAAAAAATAGTAGAGTAGTTAAAAGCTAAATATATAAAATTTTAAGGTTTATGTGCGACTGTAATAATTTTAGAAGTTCTTTGCAAAAATTTTGGGTAATGTTCGAGTGGTCACTTTTTTAAAAAAGTGACCAGCACAGAAAGGGCACCAAAAATTTTGCATAGAAATTCTTAAATTATGAAAGAAGCCATAAACCTTAAAATTTTATATATTTAGCTTTTAACGACCCAAACATTATTCCAAAATTTCCACACATATTTTTCACCAATTATTACAATTATATTACATTTTCCAAAAATATTGTTATCCCCCAAAAATATTGCTATAATCAACTTATATAATATAAATACGAAGGAGGAATCGTTATGTTAAAATCAAACGTAGCATGGAGCACAAATAAAGACAGTTATACACAAGGAAAGGAATCTGCACAAAAAGCAGTAGTAGACCTAATCCAAACAAAAGTAGCATTCTTATACACATCAGTAGACTGTAACATAGAAAAAGTATTAGAAGGAGCAAAATCAGAACTAGGAACAGCACCAATAATAGGATGTACATCAAGTGGAGGAATAATCACACCAGGAGGATTTATAACATCAGAAAACGGATTCACAGGAATAATGGGAATAGGAGACCCTAATATGGCAGTTGGAGTAGCAGGAGCTCCAAGAGGCGAAGACCCAAGAGAAACAGCAAGAAAAGTAGCAAAAGAAGCAATGGCAAAAGTAGGAACAGACAAAGCACCAAGTTACTATTACATGGTAGCATCACCAGGAGAAGAAGAACAATATGTAAAAGGAATAGCAGATGTAATAGGAGAAATTCCATTCTCAGGAGGAAGTGCAGCAGATAACACAGTGGAAGGAAAATGGAAAATCTTCACAAATGACCAAATTTTTTCAGATGGTGTTGCAGTAGCATTTTTCTATACAAACACACCAATTGAAAATGAATTCACAGGAGCATACCATGAAACAACAAATTCAGGAATAATCACAAAATTAAAAGGAAAAAGAACATTAGTAGAAATAGATGGAGTACCAGCAATCAAAAAATACGCAGAATGGACAGGAAAAAAAGAAAAAGACTTAATGGGAAATAATCTATTAGCAGCAACAATCACAGAACCATTAGGAGTAAAAGATAGATTAGGAGATTTAATAGCAATTCGTCACCCTATGTTTGGAAACGAAGATGGTTCAATGAATATAGGAAATGATATGGCTGTAAATACTGCTATAATTCAAATGCAAGGAAGTGTTGATGAATTAATAGAAGGTGCAGCTAAAACAGCAAAAAAATTACAAAAAAGATTACCAGGTAAAGCAGGAGCATATTTATTTATCCATTGTGGAGGAAGAAAATTAGCAATAGGAGATAGAATAGGAGAAGTATCAGATGCAATTAAAAAAGTAGTAGGAGATACACCATTTATAATGGCATTTACTTTTGGAGAATATGGAGATACAGACCATGCTGGAAATACTTGTGGAGGACTAATGCTTTCAGATACAGCATTTTGTGAATGAAGAAATGGGGAAAAACCACAAAATGATGAAACAAATTATGAATGTACTATAACAAAATATAAAGATGGAGAAGTTATGGTATGTAAAAATATAAATTCAACTAAAAAGGAGGAAGCAACTATGAAAAATTTAATTGGTTATGAATGGAAAGAAGCTTCTAATGGAGCAAAAATTGAAGTAGTAAATCCTGCAACACAAGAATTAATAGAAACAGTACCAAATGTAACAGAGGAAGATGTAGATGAAGCAGTAAAAGTTGCAGTTCAAGAACAAAAGAAATGGGAAAAAATTTCTATATATGAAAGAGCAGAAATATTATATAAATTTGTTGACTTAGTAGAAGAAAACAAAGAAAGACTAGCTGTTCTATTATCTAATGAGACAGGTAAACCAATAAAAGAAGCAAGAGGAGAAATAGCAAACGTTAGAATAGGAACAAGGGGATTTATTGAAAGAGCGAAACACTTATATGGAGAAAGCATACCAGCAGGAGCAGAAGCAGGACAAGAAAAAACAATGCAAATAACAAAAAGATATCCATTAGGTGTAATTGCAGCAATAATACCATTCAATTTTCCAAGTGACTTATTCTGCCAAAAAGTACCACCAGCATTAATGATGGGAAATAGCATAATAGTAAAACCATCAAATTATAATCCACTAACATTAATAGAATATGTTAAATTAATGGTAGAAGCAGGAGTACCAGCAGGATGTATTCAAATACTAACAGGAGATGGTCCAACAGTAGGACAAGCTTTAGCAAGACATCCAGGAGTTCATTTAGTATCATTAACAGGAGGAACAGCGGCAGGAATACAAACAATGGGAACAGCATCTAAAAACTTAACACATGTAATGCTTGAATTAGGTGGAAATGATGCATTTATTTTCTTAGAAGACGGAGATATGGACTTAGCTGTAAAAGAAACTATCTGGGGAAGGTTATATAATGGTGGTCAAGTATGTTGTGCAAGTAAAAGATTCCTAATACACAACTCAAGAAAACAAGAATTTATTGAAAGAATGAAAGAAGTAATTTCTAATTTAAAAGTTGGAGACCCAATGAAAGAAGATACAGATATGGGACCAATGATAAATATAAATGCAGCAAAAAGAATAGAAGAACAAGTAAATCAACTAGTATCAGAAGGGGCAACAGTTGTATGTGGAGGAAGAAGAGAAGATGCATATTACTACCCAACAATACTTGATAATGTAACAAAAGATATGGAAGTTGCAAAAGATATGGAAATATTTGGACCAGTAATATCTGTAATAGGATTTGACACAGAAGAAGAAGCAATAGAAATTGCAAATCAATCTTCATATGGATTATGCGGATGTGTAATATCAAAAGATTATTCAAGAGCAATGAAAATAGCTGATAAACTTGAATGTGGAGGAGCAATAGTAAATGGAGCAAGCTTCTATCGTTCATTTGAAATGCCATTTGGAGGATGGAAACATTCTGGAATAGGAAATGAAGGAGTATTATCTACATTACAAGAAATGTCAAGAGTAAAAACAATAGTGTTAAAGAATATATTATAACTAAATTTTTAATATTAATTTTATTTTCACGTTGTACCAAAAAATTAACAACTCATAAATTTTTCTAGACAATAAAACATAAATATGTCGCATATGAATATTTTTTATGCGACATATAAAAGTAATTTAAAATATTCAAAAGACAAAAAATAATAAGCAAAAAAGGAGAAGAATATGAATAAAAAT
>CAJMRU010000098.1 GCA_905215845.1 uncultured bacterium | reverse complement strand
TTTTAAGAAAAAAGAAAACTAGGATAACCTAGTTTTCACTTATTTTAGCATATTTTTTTAATTTTTCATAAACTAAATAATTTACTGTACCAGAAGGAAATTTTCCATCTTTATCTTTTTTACCTGCTGGAACACCAGTTAAAACTTCAATACCTTCTTCAATAGTTGAAACAGAATAAATATGGAATAAGTTGTTTTTAACAGCATCTACAACTTCATCTGATAATTGTAAATTATCTACATTTTGAACAGGAATCATAACACCATGTTCACCTGTTAATCCTCTCATTTTACATATTTGGAAAAATCCTTCAATCTTTTCATTTACTCCACCTATTGGTTGAATTTGTCCTTTTTGATTAACAGAACCAGTAACAGCAATAGATTGATTTATAGGTATTCCAGAAAGACTAGAAAGTAAACCATATAACTCTGTACTAGAAGCACTATCACCATCTACACCATTATATAATTGTTCAAAACAAATACTAGCAGTTAAGCATAAAGGAATATCTTGAGCGAACATTTCACCTAAATATCCTGTAAGTATTAAAACACCTTTTGAATGTGATGGACCAGAAATTTCAACTTCTCTTTCAATATTAACTATACCAGTTTTTCCTGTATAAGTATTTACAGTAATTTTTGCAGGTTTTCCAAAAGTATAATCTCCAATACTCATAATTGTTAAACCATTTAAAGTACCTACTTCGTAACCAGAAGTATTAATTAATAAAGAATTGTCATTTATCATTTCCATATATTTTGCATCATATTTTTTTACTCTATTTATCTGCTCTTCAAGAGCTTTTAAAATGAATTTTTCTGTTACAATTTTAGACCTTGAAAGTTTAGCCCAAGTTGCAGCTTCTCCAACAACTTGAATAAGATCATCAAATCTAGTAGAAATCTTATTATGACTTCCTGCAAGTTTAGAAGCATATTCAGTAAGTCTTGCCATTGCTGACTTATCTAAGTGAGGTAATCCCTCGTGAGCACAAAATCCATGTATGATTCTAGCTAATTTATTAAGATTTTCATTAGTTGCAGGTGCATCATCTTCAAATTCAACTTTAATTTTGAATAATTTCTTAAAATCAGAGTCCATAGATAATAATGTTTGATATATACTAGCACTGCCTATTAAAATAACTTTTAAATTAAGTGGAATAGGTTCAGGTTTTAAAGAAATTAGAACCATAGATGAACGTTGTTCAACAGAATTTTCTATTCCAACTTCTTTAACACGCAAAGCTTTTTTTAATGCTTCATAACAAGCTGGATTACTAAGTAAATCTTTGGCTTGAAAAATTATATAACCACCATTAGCTTGTTGTAATAAACCAGATTTTAACATTGTATGGTCTGTTTTTAAAGCTCCATAATAATTTTCATACTCTAAAGCACCAAAAATATTATTATAAGAATAATTTGAATCCATAATAACAGGAGCACCTTCACGATTTGAATTATCTACAAATAAATTAACTCTATAATTCAAAGAAGGGTCGACTTTTTTTGTATTAGGATTTGCTGGTTGTTGATTACTATTATTGTTATTTGTATCTTCTTCCAAAAATACAGGAATATTTTTTAGAACATCTTGTTTAACATCATTTAAGAATTTATTTATTTTTTTATTTCTTTTATATTTTGATTTTAAATAATTAATATGAACATTAACTGTTAAAAGAGCAATATTAGATTGCCATTCAGAAATTCTCTTATCAGATTCCCTTTCAATTTCTTTTATTTGACCAATAACTGCCATAATTTGTTCTTGAACAATAACAGATTTAGCTTCATATTCTTGTTTTAACTTATCATCTAATTTTTCAAACTCATCTTCTTCAACAGGTTTACCATCTACAATAGGCATCATATAAATACCATTTTGAGCAGTATGAACATGAAAATTATATTTAGCTGCCTCCAGATTCAACTTTTCTAATAAAGCAGAACGTTTAGCTTCATATTCTTGTTTTATTAAAGATTTTTCCTTTTCAAAATCATCAGTATTAAAAGTTTGTTTAATATCTTTTCTAATTTCCTTAATAAATCCGTCCATAGCTTCTTTAAATTCTTTACCTTGACCAGCAGATAATTCAACTGCAATAGGTTCATTTGGATTATCAAAATTATAGATATAACACCAATCAGAAGGAACTTTCTTTTTAGCAGCAATTTTTTCTAAATAATTTTTAGTATACATTGTTTTTCCAACACCACTAGGACCTTCTAAATATAAATTATATCCTTTTACATCTACTTGAATTCCAAATTCTAAAGCTTTAATACCTCTATCTTGACCAATACCTTCTTGAATAGGGGATAATTCTTCAGTAGAATCGAATTTAAAAACATTAGGATTACAATACATTTTTAAATCTTTATAATCTAATTCATTTTTTTTCTTCATTTGTTACCTCCAAAATTTTTTCTTAGTATATACAATTTTAAAAATATTATTTAAGCTTATTGTATATTAGTTAAAAGGAATTGTAAATAAAAAAATAGAAAAATTCGAAAAATTTTAAAAAAAGTATTGACAAAAATAAAAAAAGCATTTATAATCTATAATTGTCAGAGGACAACAGATGCAGGTGTAGTTCAATGGTAGAACCTCAGCCTTCCAAGCTGATGACGTGGGTTCGATTCCCACTACCTGCTCCAAATTTTACTCCCACGAAGTGGTATAAAGAATCAATGGAAACATTGATTTTTAACTTTTTATATGGTATAAACTATATGAGTAGTTCTCAAGAAACTTTCGAAGCCTTGAGAAATTTTAATATTATAGAAGGGAGGAAAATTTATATGGAGAAATTAAACAAAAACGAAGAGCCAAAAATACTTGTTTCAAAAGTACAACACATTTTAGAATGGACTAAAACAAAAATATATTTAGATACTAATTCAGACAAGGCTAAAAATAGAATTGTACGAAGAGGTGAAGTTTATAAATGCAATTTTGGTATTGGTATAGGTTCAGAAATGCAAAAGGAAAGACCTTGTGTAATAATTCAAAGTGATGTGGGCAATATAAATTCAAGTAATGTTATAGTTGCACCTATAACACATACATCAAAGCCAATTCCATCAATGGCACATATTATAAGTCAAAAAGATAATAATGGAATAACAATACTTGATGGACAAGTAAATCTTTCAAATATTCAAACTGTTAGTAAAGCAAGATTAGGAAACTACATAACAAAACTTTCAAAAGAAGATATAAGCAATATAGATAACGCATTATATGTAAGTTTAGGATTGATGAAAAATATAAAGAAATACGAAGAAAAAATTGAAAATTTGAATAAATACATAGAAAAACTAAAAGAAAATTAACAAGTGGAGATATATAATTTGACATTTTATAAGATAAATGATAAAATTAAATTACAAATATGTTGTTTTCATTAAAACAATAGTAACATTTAACAAATATGAAAATCTTTTAAGATTTTTAGTATTATGAATATTTTTAAGCTTTTAGCATAGACTAATAGCACAAATATGTTGTAGGTTTTAACCTATAATAGTATTACAGGAAAGTTGAGTAACATCAATTTTCCTTTTTATTTTACAAAAAATACTATTCATTATATGTATTTACAGAACAAGGAATAAAGATGATTTCAGTAATATTAAAAAGTGAACTTGCTGTATAAGTTATTATTAAAATAATGATACAATTGAACTAATTTTATATTTTTATTTGCCTTTAACTTGAAAATGGAAAGATGGTATAGTATGATTATCATAGTAAAGAAGAAAAATTAGAGAAAAAGAAAATGCTTATACGAAAGGAGGAAATAGTGTATCAATAAAATATACTGTAAAAATAAATATGGAAATAAAAGAAATAACAATAAACTCAAATCAAGATAATTTGCCTATAAGTATAGCTATGATTATACCTGATACTGAAATAAAAGGAATATTTCAAATTTCTCATGGTATGGCAGAACATAAAGAAAGATATTATGACTTCATGAAATATTTAGCGAGCAATGGATATATAACCATAATAAATGACCACAGAGGACATGGGAAAAGTGTTAGAAATAATGAAGATTTAGGTTTCTTCTATGATGAGAATGCTGAATTTATAGTAGAAGATTTGCATCAAATAACTAATTATATAAAAAATAAATACCCAGGTAAAAAGATTATTTTACTTGGACATAGTATGGGATCTTTAGTTGTTAGAAAATATATAAAAAAATATGATGCAGATATACACAAATTAATAGTATGTGGTTCACCAAGTAATAATCCATTTACAAATATGGCAATATTTATAACTAATGTACTAGAAAAAATAAAAGGAGATAAATATAGAAGTAAATTTATACAAAACTTAGCATTTGGAAGTTATAATAAGAACTTAGAAAATGCAAAATCAATAAATTCATGGATATGTGCTAATGAAGAAACAGTAAAAGAATATGATAAAGATTCATTATGTGGATTTATATTCACATTAAACGGATTTAAAAATTTATTTAAACTTGTAAAAGATGTATATAGTAAGAATAATTGGAATAGAAATAATAAAAAATTACCAATATTTTTTATTGCAGGAGAAAAAGACCCAGTTATAATAAATAAAAAGGAATGGATTAAAAGTCAAGAATTCTTAAAAAAATTAGGATATGAAAATATAGAAGGAAAGTTATATCCTAACTTAAAACATGAAATATTGAATGAAAAAGAGAATTCAAAAATATATGAAGATATATTGAATTTTGTAATATAAATGTAATACAGAATTGATTTACTCAATAGTAATTATAAAGTATAATAAGCTTAAAGTGATTTTTTGAAGGAAATAAAATAATGGTAAATGAGAATTATGCAAAAGCATATAAAGAAGTATTAAAAAT
>CAJMRU010000097.1 GCA_905215845.1 uncultured bacterium | reverse complement strand
AATATTACTAAAAAATAAATAAGATGTTAGGAATGTGTTAGGAAAAAGTTAGGAAGAATTTTAGCTTACTTTTGACTTAATGTAGAATTACTCTACTTTAAAATAAAAATACCTTAAAACTAATTTTGAGGCTTAATTAAATAGGATTAAATAACAAATTAGATTGCTTGTAGCATTTTAGCTATGAGTAGTCTTTTTTTGTTGTCCAAAAGAGAAATGCACCACCTCTTAAAAAGTGTTTGGTGTGATGAGCCGATGCTATAAAGTTTATCCGTATTTGTATAAGCAGTCTAATTATACAAAGTGCGTGAGTGAGATTTTGGAACACAGACTCACAATAATAAAAGAGTATTCGGTGGCATATCTTGGTGTGGATTTATAATTGTAAAAAGTTTGGACAAGTATGAACAAAGGTATTATATATACCAGCAATTATAGTAGTAAAAACTACTTACTAGACTACCTATGAAACGAGGCGAACGACCGACGGTTTCTACTTATATAGGTGTAATAATTCTATTTTTTATATATGGGATTATTACACCTTTTCACTTTAGCTCACTCACTCTGGTTTCTGCTTCGAATTGCTAAAGTGAATACAAAAAAGCATGAGTGCTTTTTTGTTGTGAGTAAAAAATTATTTTTTTACTCACATTCATAAAAATTGCGACAAGCAAATTTTTATGAAAAACCTAAAATGCAATTAAGCAATTTTAGGTTTTGGGGTGTGGGGTTGCCTAACCCTGCCACACAGACAAACTTTGTTTGTCTAGTGTGTTAGACATTGAAACAATATCTCAAGCAAAGAAGGAGGTGCAAGGAGATATGAGTTATGCTATTTGTTTTTGATAAACTAAAAGTGGACCAAAATTTCAATTAATAATAATTGAAAAACGGACCACTTTTTTACATTGCTTCAGATATATGATTAAATATATTTGGAGGTTGAAGGAGATGAAAAATTTATTGGATAAAGCAGCAATAATTAAATTAAAACAAGAAGGACTTTCAAATAGAGGAGTTGCAAGAACTTTAGGTATAGATAAAAAAACTGTTAATAAATATTGGAATGAATATAAAGAAAATATACAAAAATTAAATGAAACAACTAATATAGTAGAAATTTCAGAAATACAAGAAAATATAACTTCTGCTCCTAAATATAATTCAGAAAATAGAAACAGAAGAAAAGTAACTCCTGAATTTTTAAATGCATTAGAAAAAATTTTAGAAGATGAAGGAAAAAAGGTTAAAATTTTAGGAACAAATAAACAGGCTCTAACTAAACAACAAATTTTTGAACTACTAAAAAAACAAGGTTTTACTTTAAGTTATTCTACTGTTGTATTAGAGATGAGACGAATTACAAGTTCAGGAAATGAATGTTTTATCAGACAAGATTATGACTTCGGAGATAGATTGGAATATGATTTTGGTGAAGTTAAATTAGTAATTAACGGTATTACTAAAAAATATTACATAGCTGTTCTTTCAAGTCCTGCTGGTAATTTTAGATGGTGTTATCTTTATGATAATTGTAAAAAAGATGTATTTTTAGATTCTCATGTTAAATTTTTCGAAATGATTGGAGGTGTTTGGAAAGAAGTTGTTTATGATAATATGAGGAATGTTGTTAGTAAATTTATTGGTAGAAATGAAAAAGAACTTAATGAAGATTTAGTAAAGATGAGCCTGTATTATGGATTTGATATAAATGTAACAAACGCCTTTTCTGGTAACGAAAAAGGATATGTTGAAGGAAGTGTAAAATATTTAAGAAATAAAATATTTGCTGAAAATTACAAATTTCCTTCTGAAGAATCTGCAATAGAATATATGAAAAGTCAATTAATGAAACTAAATGAAAATAGTAAAATTGAAGAAGAAAAGAAAAAACTAAAACCTACTAAACCTCCATTAGAGTTAGCAGAAATCAGAAAAAGTTTTGTTAATAAATATAGTTTTGTACAGATAGAAAATAATTTTTACTCTGTTCCAGAATATTTAGTTGGACTAGCTGTAACAAGCAAAATATATTACAACAAAATATTAATATATTCTAACAATGAGCTTGTTTGTGAGCATAAAAAATTAGATGGAGTTAAGAAGATAAGTGCCAATATTCGCCATTATCTAAAAACACTTACCTTCAAACCAGGAGCTTTAAGAAATTCATATGTTTTAAAAAGCAATCCTAAACTAAAATCCATCTTTGATAAATATTATACTAATAATCCAAAGAAATTCATAGACTTAATATCAAAAAATAAAGAAAAATCAGATATAGATTTAGAAGAAATATTAATAACTAATTCAGGTAATCTAATAGAAAATACTAGATACAATAATAATATAAATAATTTAACCAGAACACAAACTAGTATGTATAATAAAATAATGATAGGAGTTGTAAATAAATGAATATAAAAGAAAATTGTAAAATATTAAAATTATCATATATATTTAAAAATTATGAAGAAGAAATTAAAGAAGCAAAACAAACAAAAAAAGATGTTGGTATTTTTCTAGATGAACTCCTAGAAAAAGAAATAAATCAAAGAAAGGATAATGGAATAAAGAAACGATTAAGATATGCAAAATTCCCAATAAAAAAGTATTTAGAAGATTTTGATAGAAAACTATATAATCCAGAATTTATCAAAGAATTCGATGAATTAGAAACCTTAGAATTTATAGAGAAAAAAGAAAATATAATTTTAGTTCGGAACACCAGGTGCAGGAAAAACACATTATGCAATAGGTTTAGGAATCAAAGCATGCATGGAAGGCAAAAGTGTTTTATTCATATCAGTTCCAAATTTAATTATAGAATTAAAAGAAGCTATGAGTAGAAGTCAACTTACAGCATATAAACGAAAATTTGAGAAATATGATTTAGTAATATTAGATGAACTAGGCTATGTTTCGTTTGATAAAGAAGGATGTGAAATATTATTTAATTTACTATCGAATAGAAATGATAAAGGTTCAATAATAATAACAACAAATTTAACTTTTGATAGGTGGGAAGAAATATTTAAAGATGCAATGCTTACTGGTGCTATGGTTGATAGATTAGCCTACAGAGCCCACATATTAGATCTTTCAAGAAATGTAAGTCATAGATATGAAGAAACGGTTTCTTGGAAAAATAGTAAAAATATGTAAATTTTATAATTGAAAAAGTGGTCCGTTTTTCAATTATAAAATGGTCCATTTTTCACTTGACAAATACATTTCTATTAGATATTTAATAATACAAGATTTAGGAATTTTATATTCTCTTCCAATCTTTAAAGATTTAATTTTTCTTTGCTTTAAAAGTTTATAAGCAAGAGTTACACCAATACCACCTAGCATTTTTCTCATTTGTGTAATGTCAACAATATCAGGGTAAGTAGTAAACATTAAACTGTAATTTTCTCTTAAATTTTCACTCATCATTTTCACCTCCATTTCGATTTTAGAGTCAAAAAAATAGACTTAAATAAAATAAGTCAATAATATTAGTATTTAATTAATTTAGGCATATCGTTTGAATAAGCCACATCATCTTTTAGTTCAAATCTTTTTTTATTTTGATTATAATTATATGCACTTGAACAATGTTTCCTTATAGTAGATTTTGACATAGGATGAGTATAAGATAATTCAAAAGATGCTTGATTATGAAGTATATCTAAAATTTGCTTTTCTTCAATTTGTTTTTGTAACCTTTTATTTTTTATAATTTCTTTTGTTTGTTCAATATGTTTTTCGCGATTTTTTTCCTTCCTTTCATTTTTTTCTTGCATATAGTTAGGAAATTTAGATAAAATTCTACTAATTTGACTAATAGATAAATTTATTTGATGACTAATTTGAGTTAAAGTTAATTTATCTTGAAAATATAGTTTATAAATTAGTTCATTTCTTTCCAAATCTGTTTTTTTCAAATAGACATCATCTCCTAAAACATAATGCAAAAATTTGCTAACAATTTCTAAACATAGAAAATTTTATATAAAGACTTGAAATAAGTATTTATATAATGTATACTAATATTGACAATAAACAACAAACAATAAAATTGTCTATTGACAATTTTATATATATCATATTATTGTCTATAATGCAATAGATTTTATTAAAAAATATAAAAAATTTTTAAGGTGAGGTAAATGGAAGAAAAAAATAAAATAGAAGTGTATATAAATGAACAGACAAAAGAAGAACAGATAAAAACACCAATGCTAGATTATGCAACAAATGATGATGGATATATGGAATATATTACTAGGATTTTTGAACAACCTATACAAATAGGAGAGGTACTATTAGACTTTATTCAAAGGGATTTAAAAGAAAATAGTTATATGATTTTTAGATTTTATGGATTTCAAACTTTATTATCAAAAGAAGAAAGAAATAACTTACTAGCAACAGATATTAATAATTCAGATAATATGAAAAGAAAAATGGAACAGTTATATGTTAAATATATGGGGAAATTTAAAGATTATAAAAAACAAATAATAGATATTATAGAATTTTGTTTGTTTAATGGAAATGCAAAAATAAAAAATTTAACACCATTAGAAAGATTAGTAGTATTTACTAGTACAAAGGATATTAAGGAATATACAATTTTAAAATATAATAATTTTAAGCAGAGTATAAGATTAAATAAAGATATGTCTAGAATGAAAGAAGAACAAATTATAAATACTTTGCAAGATAAAGATAATAATAGATATGGCATACAAGAGATTTATGAAATAGATAATTTTTATAATTTATTATTTTTAGAACTATATTTTATATTGCAAGAAAGAACATACTTAAAAAAATGTAAAAATTGTGGAAAGTATTTTTTGACAACAAATTCAGCAGTTATTTATTGCAACAATGTATATGAAGCTAATAAAACTTGTAGAGAAATTGGTGCAAGTAAGGTATTTTCTAAA
>CAJMRU010000096.1 GCA_905215845.1 uncultured bacterium | reverse complement strand
CATATAGACTTGAAGCAATCCAAATCCAACTTGTAAAAAAAGGAAGCAGTGCACCAGGAAGTACAAGTAATTGCTTCTATAAAAGATAAATAACCAAAAGGTAAATAATAGGCAACAGTACTAAACAACAGTTTTAGATACTGAACGACCAAATATTTACCTTTTTATATGTTAATAAATGTTGTAAACTTAAGTTAGGGAGGTGAGAATGTGAAAAAGACATTAAGCATTATAGTTTCATTGCTATTGATTTTCAGTACTATTTTAAATGTAAAAGCTTTTGAAACAAATCAGATAGAAAATTCTTCCAATGAAGTAGTAGAAGATAATACAAATGATTCTTCTATAAATGAAGATGATTTACAAGATGTAGATCAAAATGAGAATACTGAAATAGTAGATGATAATGAAAACAGTGAAATTAATACTACTGAAGGGAACGATGAAATAACTAATCAAGTTACAACAAATTCACCAGAGGAAGTAATTACACCAAAAATAATGTATAAAACACATGTACAAGATTACGGATGGAGTAATTATATAAGTGAAGGCGTTTCTGGAACTGTTGGCAAATCAAAGAGACTAGAAGCTATTAAAATGAAGTTGGATTTAGGAAGTTACGAAGGATCCATTGAATATGCAACTCATATTCAAGATATTGGATGGACCAGTTTTGTATCAGATGATCAATTAAGTGGAACAGAAGGAAAATCAAAAAGATTAGAAGCTATTAAGATTAAGCTAGTAGGAGATATAGCAAATTATTATGATGTGTATTATAGAGTACATATTCAAGATAATGGATGGCTTGATTGGGCTTGTAATGGAGCAAGCGCTGGTAGTGAAACTTATGGTAAACGATTAGAAGGTATAGAAATTAAATTAATAAAAAAAGGTGACCAAATACCTGAAAACACGCAAAATCCATTTATTTATCCTGGATATATTTATTACTCAACACACGTACAAGATTATGGATGGTTATCTAATGTTGGAGATGGAAAAACAAGTGGAACGTCAGGACAATCAAAAAGAATAGAAGCAATAAAGGTTTCATTATGTAATTTATCTTATAGTGGAAGTGTAGAATATAGTACTCATATTCAAGATATAGGATGGCAATCTTATCGAAAGAATGGTTCTATAAGTGGAACATCAGGTCAATCCCAAAGGGTAGAAGCTATAAAAATCAAACTCACTGGTGAAATAAGTAATTATTATGATGTCTATTATAGAGTACATGCACAAGATTTAGGATGGATGTCTTGGACTTGCAATGATTCTAAAGCAGGTACTGAAGGACTTGAATTAAGAGTAGAAGCAATTCAAATATGTTTAGTTGAAAAAGGTGGAAATGCGCCTGGAGATATTTCTAGACCTTTTGTTGAACAAGGAAAAGTGGAATATAGTTCACATGTACAAAATATTGGATGGCAAAATTATGTTAATAATGGTAATACAAGTGGAACTGTAGGGCAAGGGTTGAGATTAGAGGCTTTAAAAATCAGATTAGGTGATAATTCCTATGAAGGAAATATTGAATATAGTACACATGTACAAGATTATGGCTGGGTGAATTATTCTAGTAATGATTCTATTTCAGGTACAATAGGACAATCAAAAAGAATAGAAGCTATTAAAATAAGACTTACAGGAGAAATTAGTAATTATTATGATGTTTTCTATAGGGTTCAATGTCAGGATTTTGGTTGGCTAGGATGGACATGTAATGATAGAATAGCTGGTACAACTGGTGGAGGCTATAGAATTGAATCAATTCAAATAAAACTATATCCTAAAAATATTACCAATCTAGGTATTTCTCATTTATCATGCATAACGTTTGAAGATAAAAATGGATTTAAAGTATGTAAAGATGCAAATGGAACATTATATGAAGATGCTCAAGGATTGTTAGGTATGAAAAGCTCATATGTACTACGAGTAAATAAATCAACAAATGTTGTAACCGTATTAGCAGCTAATGGTACAGGCGATTATAATATTGCCTATAAAAGATTTGTTTGTTCAACAGGCAATGGGACACCATATGGAACATATTATACACCTGTAAAATACAGATGGAGATATTTAGTGGGTCCAAGCTATGGGCAATACTGCACCAGAATTGTAAATGGTATATTATTTCATTCATTACCATACGGTCAACAAAATCCATATACATTACAAACGAGTGAATTTAATAAACTTGGAACAACTTGTTCGCATGGTTGCGTTAGATTGATGTGTAGAGATGCTAAATGGATTTATGATAATTGTAGTTTAGGAACAAGAGTTGATATTATAAGTGGTAAAGATCCATTAAGTAAACCTACAGCTCCTAAAATTTCTACGAGTCAAACATGGGATCCAACAGACCCAAATATATAAAAATAATGATAAAAATCCCTGGAAGTTAAAATAGCGACAAGGGATTTTTAATATATTAAAGAGAAATACGTTTAAAAATGATATGTTGAGATATAAATGTAATTATGTTAATATAGGACAGGATGAAAGGAAAATTATGATGGAAATATCAGTAATAATGGCAACATATAAAGAAAAAATAGAACTATTAAAAGTAGCGATAGAATCTATCTTAAAGCAAACATATAATAATTTTGAATTTATTATTATTTTAGATAATCCTGAAAATATTGAACATATTAGGTGTATAGAAAATTATCAAAAAAATGATGATAGAATACGTTTTTATATTAATGAAAAAAATATGGGATTAACAAAAACATTAAATAAAGCATTATCACTTTCAAAAGGTAAATATATTTGTAGAATGGATGCAGATGATGTTTCTATGCCAGATAGAATAGAAAAACAATTACATTATTTAAATCAATATCATTATGATTTAATTGGTGGTTTATCACATATGATAGACGAAAATGGTAAAACGATTTATTCTATTAAAAAAGTACCGACTGATTTTAATAAAATCAAAAAATGTATTAAATATAATCAAGTTATTTCTCATCCTACTTGGTTTGGAAAAAAAGAAGTATTTGAGCAATTAGAAGGATACAGACAAATGCCTTTATGTGAAGATTATGATTTTACATTAAGAGCAATTCTAAAAGGATATAAGATATCTAATCTTAATGAAGTTGTTTTAAAATATAGAATGACATCTGACAGTATTTCTCGTTCTAATTTATTTGAACAATATCTATATGGATGCTATATCACAAAACAATATAGTAAAAAACAAATAGCATCTATAGAAGATGCACACAATTATGTAAAAGAACATAATAATTCAAAAAATGCCAAAAAATATTTAAAAGCGAATAAATATTTCAATGATGCTTTAAATGATATAGAAAATAAATCGTTTATTTCGTTTATAAAAAATGGCTTATTATTATTATTTGCTTCAAAATATTATCTTAATAAAATTTATAGATTTGTAATGGTAACTTTATATAGTTAATGGGGGCTTATATGAAAATTTCAGTAGCAATGTGTACCTATAATGGGGAAACATATATTTTAGAACAATTAAAAAGTATTATTAATCAAACAAAACAAGTTGATGAAATCATTATTTGTGATGATTGTTCTAGTGATCAAACTACAACTTTAGTTGAAAATGCTTTGAACAATACATCTATAAATTATAAACTTATTAAAAATGAAAAAAATATGGGCTTTAAGAAAAACTTTTATAAAGTATTAAGTTTATGTACAGGAGATATCATTTTTTTATGTGATCAAGATGACGTTTGGATGGAAAATAAAGTAGAAGCAATGTATCAAAAATTTGAAGAAAATAAAGAAGCTTTACTTGTTTTTAGTAATGGTGAAGTCACAGACAAAGATTTAAATTATAAGATAAGCTTATTTGAATCTATTTCCTTTAAAAAAGATTATATGAAAAGTAATGATGAAATTCTTAAACATATTCTTGCGGATAATTATGTTACAGGAGCTGCGGCAGCTTTAAAAAAAGAATTATTAGATTTTGCAATGCCTTTTCCTGAAAAATGGGCACATGATTATTGGTTAGGTGTTATTGCTGCAATTAATAATGGATTATATTATGTAGATGAAATGCTTTTTAAATATAGACAACATGAAAATAATACTATTGGTGTTAATAAAAAAGTGAATATGAACTTGTTGAAAAGATTATTTGCGAAAAGAGAAGATGGTAATAAAAATAGAGATAATCTATATGCTGAAATAAGATTGCCTTTGTTAGAAGCCTTGATAGATTATTGTAAAATGAAAAATGTTAATAAGGTTTATTATGGATATGTGTTAGATAATTATCATTTTTGGAAAAAAAGAGAAAATTTTGCAAATAGTAATGTAATAAAAAATTCATTTATTGTATTAAAAGATGTATTATCTAAACAACAAGAAATTCATAGAAATACATCTCATCCTGTTTTAAAAGATTTTATTAAAGGAATTGCACTTGCAAATAAGAATAAATAAAAAGGAGTTTTTATGAAAAAAACACTTACAAATATTTTTTACAGTTGTTGTGTACAATTATTAGGAATAATTGTACCTTTAATTACATCTCCCTATATTTCAAGAATTTTAAGACCAACGAATTTAGGAATTTATACATATATTGACTCTGTTTCACAGGTTTTTATGACAATTGGGTTGATAGGATTATCTAATTATGGTATACGTGAAATAGCTTATTCAAAGGATAATAAAAAGGAGCGTTCTAAAACTTTCTTTGAAATAATGATTTTAAGAATTATTTTATTAGCAATATCATATTTTTGTTATTGTTTCTTTATGAAAGGAACAAAATATGAAATGTATTCTATTTACCAAATAATTTGGTTTGCGGGTTCTTTCTTAGATGTTGTTTGGGTATTTAATGGATTGGAAGATTTTAAAACAGTTGTTTTAAGAACGGTTTTAGTTAAAACAGTAAATGTTTTTTGTATTTTTATATTTATAAAATCACCAGCAGATTTATTAAAATATATTCTTTTAATGGGAATATG
>CAJMRU010000095.1 GCA_905215845.1 uncultured bacterium | reverse complement strand
TATAAGTTTTATTAATTTCCCAATGTCCGTTTTTATTTGCATCAATCCTTTTTAATTTATGGGGTTATTTATTAGAATATTTACAGAGACATTTTTTATCAATAGTTCTGTCATATCTCTGTCACATCTCTATCATTGCTCTGTCAATTTATATTTTTTATTTGGAGATTTTTCATTGTTATCAGTAGTTTCAATTTTTTTATCTCGTAAAATTTTTCTTAAAATTCTCCTAACTGTACTATCAGATAAGTCTGTTTGAGCAATAATATCTTTTGCACCAATAATTACATTTTTTTTTATACATTCTAATACTTTTAATTCGTTTTCTGAAAGCAATAATTGAGATTTATCTTTCATTTCTTTAGAATTATTCATTTCATCTATTGTACTATCTATCATTTTAAGCATAAATTCTATAAATTCTGTAGAATTACCTGCATTATTGCAATTTTGAATAGCAGTATAATATTCTTCTTGATTTCTCTTTATCATGCTTTCAATAGGTAAATAAGTAAATGCTTTTTCCCAATGCGAAAGTATAGCTGTTTGCCATAATCTTGCTGTTCTTCCGTTTCCATCGTGAAATGGGTGTATAAATACAAATTCATAATGGAATACAGATGATAAAATAAGTGGATTTATTGTATCTTTAACTTCATTCATCCAATTAAATAGATTGTCCATTAAACTAGGGACTAATCTATGAGGTGGAGCCATAAATATTTCTATATCTCCATCATAAACAGCCTCACCATGATTCCTAAATTTACCTGCATCTTTTTCAACTAAAAAAGTTAATATTCCATGTATTTTCTTTAAATCTTCGACAGAATATGGATTTACTTTATCTATTTGTTCATAAGCTTCATAAGCATTTTTTGCCTCTTGAATATCTTTTTGTTCTCCGTATTACAGGTCTTCCATTTATGACATCTTCAACTTGAAACAATGATAATTGATTATTTTCAATAGCAAGTGAAGAATGTATTGACCTTATTCTTGATTTTCTTCTTAATTCTGGGTATCTATTTAAACGCTCAAAATAATTTGCTTCACCGATTTTTTTCATTATATCTGATACATAATTTAACATTTTATCAGTAATTGTATATGGTGGGTATTCTATTTCCATTTCAAACCTCCAATTCCTATATGTATTATAACACAAACATCTTCATTATAATACTATCTATTATTTATTTTCTACTAACCATTTATAAACTTCATCTTCTGTAAGTTTATTTTTTTTCATTTTAGTAATTTTATCTTTAGCTTCTTTTTTCCATTGTTCAAAATCTTTCTGAATTGTTTTGCTTTCTTTATTTCTCTGTGCTATCATAAACTTTTGTCTGTAAATTCTTCTATAAAGAGCTTGTGTTTGATTATTTTCTAAATTCTTTTTATATTGTTCATTTGCTCCTTTTTCTTTGCAAGATGGACTTTGATCTACATTTGCTAAATCACAATATATTTCATTTTGTCTATAATTTGGTATAAAATATCTTCCACAATTCAAACAAGTTTTAATTTGCAAATTCTCGTGTCTTATAACTTGATCTAATATTGCAAAACACATACTCGTTAATTTTGTACTTGTATAAACATTATGGAGTTCTAATTTTGAATCTTTATTATTTATTTTTTTTATCAGTTCTGTAATAGTTTCGTTATGATTATAATTATGTATGTTTATGTAATTATCTGTAATAACTTCTATATCTTGTGAATATGTATAAAATTCGCTATCTTTTATAGTATAAGCAACGAATTTTGCTAATTTATTTTCTTCATCTTTTAACTCTTCATTTCCGTTCAAATTATATACAAAGTCTACACATTTTCTAAAATTATCCTGCCATTCGATAAATCTATCACTACCAGTTTCAAAGATATCTTTTATAATCTCCTTAAATTGCACATCCGTTATATGTTCATTATTTTTTAAATAGCTATATGGAGCATACTCTTTAACTAATTCATACCCATAAGCATAAAAGAAAGTATTATATGCTGTTTCATAATTTGTAAAGTCTGCATTTAAAAAATTTATAAGCATAGCACCTAAGCTTTCTACATAATGAATATATATAGTAGAAGGATGTCTTATTATTTCTTTATCTTTTCCAGTTTTAACTTTTGATATATCTTTTTTCAATTTTAAATATAATTTCGTTTCATCCCTTGGATTAATTCTATCTCTTTTTACTTGGTATAAATATAAAGGTGTTGCATAATGTTCCTTCTTTTCTTCCAAGTCAAACCACATATAAAAGTCTTCCGATATATTTGCACGAGGCAATTCTCTCATTTTTATTTTTCCCCTTTCAAAAATAAATATGAACAATTTTTAAAATATTTTAAAATTGTATTGACAAATATATTATATCATAGTATAATGACAATGTCAAATGTCATTAGTAGATTGTTCACGATATAAAAATATGAATAACTACTTGAAATGTCAAATGACAGCAAGTAATTATAAAACAGACTATGTTATGAAAGTAGTCAATAGGATTTTTATGTTCAAAATCTTGCAAACAAAAAGTCAACCAATTTGGAAGGAGGTATTTTAGGTTGGAAAATCAAGAGAACATTTTAGATTTATACTATAATAAACGTCTAAAACAAAAAGATATTGCAACAATGGTTGGTGTTTCTAAACAATATGTTTCAAAAGTAATAAAATCAGATAGTAGATGTAAAGAAGAAAAACAAATTCGCAAAAATACTAATGCTATTAAGAGAAAAGATTATATGAAAGAATATTTTAAAAATTATGATAGACCAAAGAAAGAAGATAATTCTTATGAACAACTACAAGCATTATTAAATCAAGATTCTTTAGAGTTATCATATTCTAATAGCAATATAAATGATTATGCTTTTGCTAAATATAATTCAAGTATCTATCACACAGATAAAAACGGAAATTTAAAACTTAACAAAGGTATAAAAGTTGGTAATGATGTTCCAAAAACAATAAATATGAACATTCCTATTCCAACTCAAAAATACAAATATAGATGTTATAGTATGTAAATCAAGGGACTTTCAAGAAAGTCTTTTTATTTTATAAATTTTTAAAGAAGGAGGACAAACTATATGGGTAATATAAAAGAAAATTATGAATTAATGTTTACTGCATATCCAGATATAGTAAACATTATTCAACTAAAAGAAATGCTTGGAATTGGTATAAATCTTGCTTATAAACTTGTTAGAAACAAAACAATTCCATCGCTTAAAGTTGGTAGAGAATATAAAATACCAAAAAGAAATATTATTTATTATTTAACAAATCAAAACTAAGTCGTTATCTATTAGTGTAACGGCTTTTATTTATTTTAAAGTAACTAGACTAAAATTTGCTTATATGTTATGATTTTAAAGTCAAGAGTAAGCTAAATTTAAACTGTTATTTGGAAAGGAGTTTGTGTATGATAACAGGTAGCGTACAAATTAATAAGGGTTATTATTTTATAGTATTTAATATGTATAATGAATATGGAAAAAGGAAACCCGAATGGCATTCTACTGGCTTAAAAGTAGATAATAACGAAAGAAAAAATAATCAAATTAGAAAACAAGCTGAAAAAATGCTAAATGAAGAATTAGTAAGAGTAAATGCTGAAAATAGTTTTAGTAATAAAATGAATACTATTGCTAAAAATTCTAAATATTCAAATATGCTTTTTAGTGATTATATGCTAGAATGGTTGGAAAATATAAAACCTAAAGTTGTTCAATCAACTTATATTGGGTATGAACAAGTTGTAAAAGGAAGACTATGTCCTTATTTTAAATCTAAAAAAATAAAATTAATTGATTTAAGACCGAGAGATATACAAGATTTTATAAACCACTTATATAAACAAAGACTAAAAGGCTCAACAATAGCACATTATACTTCTAATATGAATACTGCTCTCAAAGAGGCTGTTATTGCTGAAATAATACCATCTAATCCTATGGATAGAATTGAAAGTGTGAAAAAAGAAGTTTATATTCCAGAATTTTATACAGATGATGAACTTATTGAATTAATTGAGGTTATAAAAACTCAAAAACTAGAACTACCACTTACTTTAGGCATTATATATGGTTTAAGAAGAGAAGAAATTTTAGGATTAACTTGGAATGCAATAGACTTTAAAAACAAGAGTATTACTATTAGAAAAACAGTTGGTAGAGGAAAATATGATGGTGTTACTCAATTTCTTATAAAAGATATTCCTAAAAATAAATCAAGTTATAGAACTTTACCTATGTTTGATTTTATTACTGATTTATTAAAGAAGTATAAAGAAAAATATAAATTAAATGAAAAAATCTTTGGAAGTACTTATATAACAGACTATAAAGATTTTATTTGTTTGATGGATAATGGAGAATTAGTAAAACCTGACTATGTAGATAGAACTTTTAGTAGAATATTAAAAGAAAATGGATTTAGACATATTAGATTACATGATTTAAGACATTCTTGTGCTACACTACTTTTAAGAAATGGTGTACCACTTCCAGAAATTCAAAAATGGCTAGGTCATTCAAATATTGTTACTACTCAAAGATATTCTCATTTAGATCAGAATGATAAATCTATACCAGCAAATATGATTGAAACAAAATTTAATATGTCATTTATATCAAATGACAATAAAAAAGAACAAATATCTATTGGTACTAGATAAATGTTCAAAAGAATATATTTCAAAACATTTTCTTAAACTTACACAGAAAATTGAAAAGTGTTAGGAAAAATGTTAGGAAAATCTGCTTTTTTTATAAATTAAAACCTCAAGCATATCTTACGAACTGCTTGAGGTTCTAATGGTGCAGATGGCCGGAATCGAACCGGCACGGTTTATTCAACCGCAGGATTTTAAGTCCTGTGCGTCTACCAGTTCCGCCACATCTGCATTTAATATTTCTGGTAGTTCCTAACGACAGTTATTATTATAACTTCTATGTGTTTTTTTGTCAATACTTTTTTTA
>CAJMRU010000094.1 GCA_905215845.1 uncultured bacterium | reverse complement strand
AGTATAATATCCCTTTAATCTGGCCAAAATTAACATTTGACTGTTATGAGAATCTCGCAATCTTTCTCTGCTAGAAATTGCACAGCAATTTCTTTTATGTTATAATATTTCAATATAAATTTACAAGTTTAGAGGAGGCTCTCCATTTGAATTATCATGCCGGAACTTACGATGTTATCGTAATAGGTGCGGGTCATGCAGGTATTGAAGCAGCGCTTGCTTCTGCACGACTTGGCTGTAAAACAGTTATATTTACAATCAATATGGACGCTGTAGGCAACTGCCCATGCAATCCGTCTATCGGCGGTACTGCAAAAGGTCATTTGGTACGCGAAATAGATGCCCTTGGAGGCGAAATGGGTCGCACTGCAGATGCCTCTTTTATTCAAAGCCGTATGTTAAATTTAGGAAAGGGCCCTGCTGTTCATTCCTTACGTGCGCAAATTGACCGCAGAGAATACAGCAAGATTATGAAGCATAAATTAGAGTTGCAAGACAATCTTCATTTGAAACAAGCGGAAATTATTTCTATTGATAAAAACGAAGATGGTACTTGGCAGGCTGTTACTCAAATGAATGCGGTATATCAGGCAAAAGCAATCATTATTGCAACAGGCACCTTTTTGGGCGGCAGAATTTATGTAGGTGAAGTAAGCTATGCCGGTGGACCTGATGGATTATTTCCTGCAAATCAATTGGGAGATTCTTTAAAGCATTTAGGATTGCAGGTTTAAAACAGGAACTCCGGCCAGGGTGTTGCGTTCCAGTATTGACTTTACAAATTTGGAAGAACAACATGGAGATGAACCGGTGGTACCGTTTTCTTATGATACATTGGAGCCGGGAGAAAATAAAGTAACTTGCCATGTAGCTTGGACAAATGAAGATACCAAAAAAGTAATTTTAGAAAATAAAAAAGGACTTGAAGAGTTTAATACTTTCAAAAACAATGCTGAAGAAAAAAATATGTGGACTGAATATGGAGAGTATATTGCTAGTTTGGCACAAACAAATATGGAAGAATTACAAGTAAGAAATCCTGAAATGGCAATAGCAATGGAAGACTTATTAGATACAGATTTTTTTCGAGAAGTTGAACAAATGAATGAAAAATATTCTAAAGAAATGGAAAAAAGGTTTATTGGACAAACACAAGATTATAAAGAAAATGCAGAAAATATTATAGGCAATACTAATGTAAAAAAGATTATATATATGCCATTTACACCAGAATTATTTAGTATAGAACCTTGTTGTTTATCAGATAAAAATAATAATGGAGAGTTTGCAGTACAATTTACTATTCCAACAGACGAGAAAGAATTTGAAGAAATGTTTGGAATGGAATATACAGAAGGAATAGAAAGTGTAATACTATTTCACGAAAAAATGCACGCAGATATACCAACAAAGAGCAAAGAAAATTTTAAAAATCCAATGCAAAGAGAATTAGATTCACACTTAAAACATACTATTATTGAATTATTGGCAAATGGAGAAATGGGAATAGACATAGCAAATCATTCAAATTGCTTCCAAACTGTATTTCATACAGGAAAAATAACATATAAAGATAGAACACTTAAAACGGATGATTTACAAGAGTTAGGAATGAAAGAGAATGAACTCTTACATACAGAGGCAAATGAAAAGACATGGAACGGAACAGAACATTTTTCAAAAGAAGATATGGGAATTATAAAAATAAGAGGAATGATGTATCCATATACCTTAATGTATAAAAATAGGAATGATACATATCAATTAGAAAATGTTATAAGTGAAATACAAAGAGATATACCACTAATTGAAGAAATTTACGGAAAAAAATTTGCAGAGAAAATACAAAATCCAGATTTTTTGAAAAATGTTCAAAGTAGTGTGAAGCCATATAACAATGTGTTAGAATTTGCTGAAGGTATGTCAAGAGAGTTATTGGGTATTGAGCAAGTAAAAAAATTAGAAAATACTTTACAAGAAGATAGAGAAAAACAAGAACAGAATTCGGAATATTTAGTAACACCAAGTACAATAGAACATGATACACAAGGAATAGGATTACAAGAAATAAATAATGTTGTTCAAGAGATAAAGCAAATACAAAGACAAAAAGTAGAGCGAAAAGGACAAATTTCAAAATAGTTATAAAATGAATTGGTTATGTTGGAGGAAAACAAATGTCAATGATGGATAATATGTTAGCATATTCAGAAGTATATGAGATATTAAATTTAATGGAAGAAGAATATAGAAAGAGAGTACCTCAAAAAGTTATAGATTTTTTTGATGATGAGAGAATGAAAGAGTATAAACCAGAAATAAGAGTAGACATTCCATTAGAAGAACAAAGACTAAAAAGAGAGACAATTATTTTGTTGGCAATTTTAAATATTAATTATTGGTGTGATACAGAAGAAGAAAAACAAAAATTTCAAAATGAATTAATTTTAAATGAAAAGCAAAGGAAAGAACTTGAAGAAAAGTATAATCCTAATAATTTGTTTAAAAATCGAAAGTACAATCATACAGAGAATATAGATGAGAAAAGAAATACGGAAACTGTAATGCTTACAGAATATAAAAAACAAAATTTAATAAAAAGAATTTTAGAAAAAATTACGCAATTTTTAAAAAGAAAGTAGGAAAAAATATGCTATATAGAAAAGAAATAGATAAGCAAATTTTAGAACAATTAAAAAATAAAATTGAAGAATACTTAAGAAGTAAAGATTTAAAAACAGCCGAGTTTATTAGGAAAAATATGGATGAAGTAGGAAAATTGGTTGTTGAGAATTCAATAGAACAAGGTGGACCAAAAATGCAAAGTCGTCCTGCAAGAGAAAAAATACCAAGTGAGATAATGATTGATAAAAGTTTTGCAATAATTGATCAAAATGATAATCCAATAGGTATAGATGACAAAGTAAAAAAACTTATATTAACGCAATTATCACATGAATTATTACATTCAGGTTCGAGATTTAATGGTCAATCAGGAATTATTAGTAAAGATAATAGAAGAAATACAGGACTTAATGAAGGTATGACACAAATGTTTACTGAAAAAATATGGGGATATACCGTTAGTCCAAATACAGATAGTAAATATAAAGATTATAAAAAAATAGCAAAAATTTTAGATGCAACATTTGGAGAAGATGTTAGTTTAGATGCATATTTTAATCATACGATATCCTTAGAAGAAGCATGTAATCAATTATCACAAAATAATAGATTTTATAGCGACTTGAATAGATATTTAACATCTACATTTTATATGAATAGTTCTGTAAAAAAGGAAAATAGGGATAAGTATTTTGGAAATATAATGAAACCAGTTAGGGATAAAATGATTGATTTGTTATATGAAAAATTGTGCATGGAAATTATTGTTCCAAAATTAAAAACATTATCTAAACAAGAACAACAAAAATATCTTTATGATATTTTAAATTCTGTAAAAGACGAATCTACAGTTTTCAAAAAGTTATCTGATTCAATAAAAAAATATGCCAATTTGAATGAAAAAGAATTGCAAGAGCAAATAAAAATAGTAGATAAAAATCTAAGGCAAACAGAAGAAAAGAAGGAATTTATAGTAGATATATACAATGAGAGAGATTGTGATGAGCTAGTTATAGTTTCAGACGATGGTAAAACTATAAAATCATCTGACAATCCAAGTCTTGTAATTGAAGATGAAAACTTAAAAGAAAAAATATTGTCACAGTTATATTTTCAAGAAAAAGGAATAGCAAAAGAAGATTTTGGAAGGAAAACAAAAGCAATTTGTGATAACATAGGAGAGGCAGATAGATTAGATTTTAATGGAAAAACAACATTAGAAAAGAAAAAAATGTTTTCTGCAATGAAGGTGTCGGTAAGAGATAATGGATATACAATTTTAAATTCATTGGATGAATGTGAGAAAGATGAAAAATTACCATTAAAAACACTACCAGTAAATGAAGGAGAAGCAGTCAAATTTAATGAATTAAGAGATGTTTATAGAAAAGTAACAGTAGATTTTAAAGATGATAGTTGGACAGAATTAATAGCAATAGATAGAGAAACAGGTAAGCAAATAACAGATTTACAACTTTCTAAAATGGCTAAATTTGCAGAAATATGGGTTACAGCAGCAGGAACAAAATGGTATGCAGATGAAGAATTACATGGAATTACATATGCTTTCAATGAATCAAGCGAAAAAATTTATAACCAACTAGGAGAATTAGTTAGTAAAAGTATGCAAGTTGATGGAAGCATAGATACTCAAGCAATATATGATGAATTATCCAAAGATAAATACAAATATTCAGAAGAGATAATAAGAAATTTATTATCAAATAGAGGAAATATGAAAATTGTTTACGATTTTTATAAAATGCAAAATAAAGGAGCAAAATTAGAAACTGAATTAGCAAAAACATCAAATGAGTTTGTACTTGGGGTATCTAGAGAAAACATGGTAATAAATGAAGTAGAAAGTATAATGCAAGCTATACCAGAAACCAATTTAGATACAAAAGATGGACATATTCAAGCATTAAGACCAGAAGATGGAATGGCACAGTCAGAAAATGAAAGAATAAGAAAAGACGAGGAAGCAAGAACGAGAATGGAACAAGAATTAGCAAAATATAAAAATGAAACATTAGAAACAACAGATATATCACAAGAAATAGACAAAAAATCAATATCTATAAATGATATTAAAAGAAATATATTGACAAGTAAAATAACTGAATCTGAAAAAGAACAAAAAGAAGCAGATATTGCTAAAAATCAAAGAAAACGCTTGTTATTCAAAAGGTCTAGAGAAGGAGTAGAATTATCGCAAGAAGAAAGATTAATGCTAGAAGAGATGGAAAGGCAAAGAATGAAGGCAGAGGATACGTATAAAATAAAAAGAGAAAATGCTAAAAATCAATGGCAACAACATTAAATAAAGATCAGTTAAAGAAAAAGCTTTCAAATTATCATGTATATGTTTGTATTTTTATATGAGAAATTATATATGAAAATAATTTTAATAATAGAAATAGCCTA
>CAJMRU010000093.1 GCA_905215845.1 uncultured bacterium | reverse complement strand
AAATTTTCTAATTAAAAAGTAAAAATAAATCTAAAATGATTTTTAGTATAATATCAAAATTTTAAGTTTTGAGAGTAATTTTTTGTATTTATTAAACTCTTTAAAATAAGAAAATTTTTGATAAATATAAAAAATTTTAATGAAGTGAGAAAGGATGAATTAAACTATGGCAATAAGAAATTTAAGATATCAAGGTGATGAAATATTAAAGAAAAAATCAAGAGAAGTACCATTTGAAGATATATCAAATGAAAAAATACAATCACTTATAGATGATATGATAGAAACAATGCATAAATATAATGGTGTAGGATTAGCAGCAGTACAAGTTGGAATATTAAAAAGAGTAGTAGTAATTGACCTTTATGACGATAAAGGACCTATTGTGTTAATAAATCCTGTAATAGTGAAAACAAAAGGAGAACAAGAAGTTGAAGAAGGATGCCTAAGTTTTCCAAATGAATTTGCAAAGGTAGTTCGTCCAGCAGAAGTAACTGCTGAATATACTGATAGAGAAGGAAAAAGAATGAGAGTAAAAGCAAAAGAGCTGTTAGCACAAGCGATTTGTCACGAACTAGACCATTTAGATGGAGAATTATTTATTGATAAAATAGTTCCAGGAACTTTAGAATATATTGACCCAAATTCAAGTGAAAAATAATAAAATTATAAATAAGAAATACAAAGATATAAAAGCCTTAATATTTAGGGGAAATATTAAGCCTTTTACAATCAAATTACAGTAATTAAAATATTTGAATTAATTAAAAATTAAAATTAATTCTTTATTTAAATACAAAGTGTTTAACTTTAGAAAGGATGAAAAATATATGAAAATTGTATTTATGGGAACTCCTGATTTTGCAGAAGAAAGCCTAAAAGCTATATATGAAGCAAACTATGAAATTATAGGAGTTGTAACAAATCCAGACAGACCAAAAGGTAGAGGAATGAAGATGGTTGCTTCACCTGTAAAAGAATTTGCAACAAAAAAAGATTTAAAAATATTTCAACCACAAAAAGTAAAAAATAATGAAGAGTTTATAAATGAAATAAAAGAACTAAATCCGGATGTGATTTGTGTTGTAGCATATGGAAAAATACTACCAAAAGAAATTTTAGAAATACCAAAATTAGGATGTATCAATGTTCATGCCTCACTACTTCCAAAATATAGAGGAGCAGCACCTATACAATGGGCAGTATTAAATGGAGATAAAACTACTGGAATCACTACAATGTATATGGATGAAGGAATGGATACAGGAGATATGATTTTAAAAGAGGAAGTAACTATTGATGAAGATGAGACAACAGGAGAATTGTGGGACAGACTTTCTAAATTAGGTGGAGAATTATTAGTAAAAACATTAAAAAATATAGAAAATGGAACAGCAACTAGAACTAAACAAGAAGGAGAATTTTCAATGGCACCAATGCTATCTAAAGAAATGGCTAAAATAAATTGGGAAGAACAAACAGCAGAACAAATAAAGAATTTAGTAAGAGGTTTAAATCCAATAATGGGTGCATATACATTCCTAAATGATAAGAAAATCAAGTTTTGGAAAGTAGATGTAGCAAAATCAACTGAGATAATGGTTGGTGGTCCAATGGACTTTATGCGTGATGGAACTGTTATAGTTTCAGATAAAAAAGATGGTATATTTATAAAAACAAAAGAAGGAATTTTGAAAGTGATAGAAATTCAAGGAGAAAATGCAAAGAGAATGACAATACAGGAGTTTTTGAGAGGAAATCCTATTGAAGAATTTGAGGTTTTTGAATAACCGACTAAATTATTAAAATTTACTGATAAAGGTTGTAAAAATCATGAAAAATTGATATACTTAAAACACAGAATTTAAGTATATCAATTTTTGATATTAAAAAGGAGGAATTCATAGATGGAAGAAGAAAACAAAAATGTTGAAAATGGGGAAGTTGTAGAACTTGAAGAAGAAATAAAAACAGAAAATGAAGGAATAAAAATATCTAATGATGTAGTTGCAGTAATTGCAGGAGTTGCAGTTTCAGAAGTACAAGGGGTATCTGGAATGGCAGGAGGATTTGCAGGAGGAATTACAGAAGTTTTAAGTGGAAAGAAAAACCTAGCAAAAGGAATTAAAGTTGACATAGAAGAAGAAAAAGTAAAAATTGACGTAAATATTATTGTAGAATATGGTTCAAGAATACCAGATGTAGCATTTGAAATTCAAAACAGAGTAAAAAAATCAGTAGAAGGAATGACAGGATTAAAAGTCGAAGAAGTAAATGTGCATGTTCAAGGTGTTAATACAGATGTAGTTAAGTCAGATGAAAATAGTGAAGAAGAAAAAACAGAGGAAAATAATTAATTATATAGACAATAAAAACAAGAAAAAGTAATTATAAGAAAAGTAGCGAAGCTACATTAGTAAAGCTATCGCGGGTCTTTTTAAAAGTCACTTTTACTTGTTGTATACGGAAAAATCTTATATAGGGTCAAGATAAAAGATGATTTTTCCTATACAATAAAAAAAGCAATTAATTTATAAAAATTTTGCACTATATATAATAAGAAAAGGAGAATAAAAAAATGAAAATTTTAGAAAAAGTTACATTAATAATATATTCTTATGTAATACTAATAATCTCTATATTAGCTTGTTTATTAGTATTTGGATGGGTAGATATTGATTTAGTAGGAGAAATAATAAAAGGAGCAATAGTTAGTAGCACATGGGGAAAAGTAATTCTTGGTGTTAGCGTGGTATTTATATTACTTTCAATTAAATGTATATTCTTTGATTCAACATCAAGAGAACAAATAAAAGAAAGACAAGGTGTTTTATTAGAAAACGAAAGTGGAAAATTAATGATTTCTAAAGAAACAATAGAAAACTTAGTGAATTCAGTAGCAAAAGGATTTAAAAGTACAGAAGATGTAACAACTAGAGTTGAATTAGATAAAGATAATAATGTTAAAGTATATGCAAATTTAATAGTAAGTGCAGATGCAGTTATAAAAGATTTATCAGCGAATCTTCAAACTAGTATAAAAGAAAAAGTAAAGAAAGCAACAGATTTAGAAGTAAATGAAGTTAATATAACTGTAAAAAAAGTTGCTCCAAAAGAAGAAAATGCATAAAGTCAAAATTTATACTTAGGCAAAGAAAGGAAGTGTAAATAATGAACAATTTTAAAGAGTTTTGGAATCAATATAAAGGTGCAATAATAGGAATAGTAATAGCAATTCTAATATTAATAACAAGATTAGATAAATTAATTTTAGCAATAGTTGTATTATTTTTAGGAGCATTTATAGGAAACTATGTTCAAAGAAATAAAGAAGAGGTTAAAACAAAATTAAAAAAATTTATAGATAAAATGTAGATGGAAAGGGTAGTTATGAATAGAACAGCAATTAGAGAACAAGCTTTTAAGTTGTTATATAGTATAGAAATACAAAACAAAAAAACAATAGAAGAGCAAAAAGAACAAATGGACTTATATTTTGAAAGTAATAACATAGAAAATAAAAATGCAAAAGAATATATAGAAGATGCAATTTTAGGAATAGAAAAAAACAAAGAAGAAATAAAATTACAAATTGAAAAAAACCTAAAATCTGATTGGAAAATAGAAAGAATTTCTAAAATAGATTTAGCAATTTTAAAATTGGCTATTTATGAAATAAAATATAAAGAAATACCTTTTAAAGTAGTTATAAATGAAGCAGTAGAACTAGCCAAAAAATATGGGGAAGATTCATCAAAGAATTTTGTTAATGGGATTTTAGCAAGCATAGTAAAAGAATAGCAGGTTACGGGGATATTTTATTTATAAAATATCCCTAGTTTAAATATAAAGGAAGAATAGTTTGAAAGAAAAAAATCTTTCATCGCTATGTGTGCCTTTTTAGTAAATCAAGAAAGGAATATATTTTTTATGAAATATGCAGAAATGGCAATAAGTGTTACAGATTTAAATAAATATATAAAAGATAAAATAGCAGATGATGAATATTTGAATAATGTTTTAATAAAAGGAGAAATATCAAATTTTAAACATCATTACACAGGTCATATGTATTTTACATTAAAAGACGAAAATTCATTAATAAAATGTATAATGTTTAAATCATATGCTCAAAAATTAATGTTTGAACCTAAAGATGGGACAAAGGTATTTGTATTTGGAACTGTATCAGTATTTGAAAGAGATGGTATATATCAAATATATGTAAAAGCAATGGAAGAAGATGGTGTAGGAGATTTATATACCAAATATCAAAAATTGAAAAAAGAATTAGAAGAAAAAGGATTATTTGATATAGAAAATAAAAAGAAAATACCATTAATGCCAAAAGTGATAGGAGTATTAACCTCGCAAACAGGTTCTGTTATTAGAGATATAATAAATGTATCAACAAGAAGAAATCCAAATGTCTATATACGACTATTACCAGTACCAGTTCAAGGAGAAGGTGCAGCAGAAAAAATAGCCAAGGGTATAGAATATATGAATGAAAATAACTTAGCAGATGTACTGATACTAGCAAGGGGAGGAGGCTCGCTAGAGGATTTATGGCCATTTAATGAAGAAATTGTAGCATACAGTATATATAACTCAAAAATACCAATAATTTCAGCAGTAGGTCATGAAACAGATTTTTCAATATCTGACTTCGTAGCAGACTTAAGAGCACCAACTCCATCAGCAGCGGCAGAATTAGCAGTTCCAGATATTTATGAATTAAAACAAAAAATAAATACATATCAAAATAGACTAAAAATATCTTTAACTAAAAAGGTAGAAATAATGAAATTAAGATATGAAAAATGTATGTCAAGTTTTGTATTTAAAGAGCCAACAAGAAGGATTAATGAAAACTATATAAAATTAGATTCATATATAAAACAGTTAGAGAACTTGATGAATACTAAAAATGAAAGAGAAAAAAAGTACCATTTTGAAAAAACTGTTTTTTTCAACCCTGTACTTAAGTACCTTCACCTTTGGTGGAGGGTATGTCATTGTCACACTGATGAAAAACAAGTTTGTTGACGAGCT
>CAJMRU010000092.1 GCA_905215845.1 uncultured bacterium | reverse complement strand
TCTTTTGTTTTAGCAATTTTTAAATATTTGCTTTTTTCTTCATATTCTTTTTTATATTTAATAAACTTTTTTGGGTTCATTAACTCATTTAGTTTTTCTAATTCTTCAATTTTTTCTTCTCGTTCTTTTATCATCATATTTGATAAAATTCTTGCACTAAATATTTTTTGTTGTAATGGTAATTTTTCATTTCTTTTTATATACTCATTTTGTAATAACTCTTTATTATTTATAGTTTCATCTATATCTTTTATTTCTTCTGCTAATCTTTTTTTATCATTTGTTAACATTTCTACAAATTTTTCTCTATCTTTTATTTTTTCTAATTTTTCTTGAACTTCTTTTTCTTGTTCTAATAATTCTTCTTGCTCTTTTGGATTAAATTTTATTTCTAATAATATAGCCAATTTTTCCAGGTAACAAATAATTTTATTTGATTCTTTTTTACCATATTGTTCTTCTAATCTCGTTTTTAATAATTCCATATAATCTATTATAAATTCTTTGTTCTCTATCCAATTATTTAAAAACTTATTTCCTAATAGTAATCTTAAATTTTGAAATATTAAATTGTGTTCTATGCTTTCTATTTCGTTTGACACTGTTGTCCATGAATAACCATTAAAATCTCTCAACGGTTCTACCTGTTCTATACATTTTCCTGTATTTATTAGATTTGATAGTGGTCTTCCTACTATCTCATAATTATTGTTTATTATTTCTGTATTTTTACTTATTTTGTATATACAATATAATAATTTTCTTTCTATTGGATAACATATTATTCTTTTATTTTCCTTGTCTACCAGAAAAGTTTTGTTTCCTAATACGTCCTCCTCTTCTGATTTTAATTTTACAATTTTTATATTGTCACAATTTTTATCAATTATAGATATAAATTTCTTTATATATTCATCTTTTTTTATTGTATCAACTTTTACTTTTTCATAGTCTTCATATCCTGCTTCAATTTTATATAAAATACTAAGGAGAAGATTTTTTGCATGTTCATCAAATAGTTTCTTTTCTAATACTTCTTCTAGCTCATTATTATAATTTTTCTTTACTATTTTGCCTATGATTTTTTCTTTTCTGCTTAGCATCTCTTCTCCTTCTATTATATATTTGAGTTTTAAGGTCACCCATAAACCTTTGTAATTAACTATATTTTTACTTAATATCTTTTATTGTTTAATATCTTCTGTTTCAGAAGTTCCCATTTTTAATTCATTCAATCTTTCTAATGTCATTAAAACTTCTCTTGGCTTGCTTCCTTGATATCCTGAAATCACGCCTCTTTCTTCCATTTGGTCTATGATTCTTCCTGCTCTTGCATATCCTACTTTAAATCTTCTTTGTATAAAGGATGTTGATGCTTGTCCTGTTTCAACAACAGTTTGTATTGCATCCATTAAAAATGGGTCTGTTTCATCATCTGAAGCTTGTTCTTGTGCAAGTTCTTTTTCTGTTTTATTGCTATTTTCTATGCTTTCTAATATATCTTCACTATATGTTGCTGTACCATTAGATTTTACAAAGTCTACTATTTTTTCAACTTCATCATCTGATACAAACGCGCCTTGCACTCTGGCTGGCTTTGGTGCACCAGCAGGGAAAAATAGCATATCTCCTTTTCCTAATAATTTTTCAGCTCCTACTGAATCTAGAATTGTTCTTGAGTCTACTTGTGATGATACTGCAAATGCTATTCTTGATGGTACATTTGCTTTGATTAGTCCTGTTATAACATCTACTGATGGTCTTTGTGTTGCAATAACTAAATGCATTCCAGCAGCTCTAGCTTTTTGTGCTAATCTACAAATTGCTTCTTCAACATCTTTTGCTGCAACCATCATTAAATCTGCAAGCTCGTCAACAATTATTACTATTTGTGGTAATTTTCCTGTTCCATCTTCTTTTTCTATTGCTTTATTGTATCCTTTTAAGTCCCTAACTCCTTTACTAGCAAATTTATTATATCTGTCATCCATTTCTTGTACTGCCCATGCTAATGCTCCTGCTGCTTTTTTAGGATCTGTTACTACTGGGATTAATAAATGTGGTATTCCATTATATACTGACAATTCTACTACTTTTGGATCTACCATTACTAATTTAACTTCACTTGGTTTTGCATTATAAATTATACTTGTTATTATTGTATTAATACATACACTCTTTCCAGAACCAGTTGATCCTGCAATTAGCATATGTGGCATTTTAGCTATATCTGCTAATTGTGTATTTCCTGCAACATCTTTTCCTAAAGCTACTGTTAATTTAGAGTTATTATTTTGGAATTCCGAACTTTCTAATACTTCTCTTAAATGTACTGTTTCTTTTTCTTTATTTGGAACTTCTATTCCGACTGCTTGTTTACCTGGAATTGGTGCTTCAATTCTTATAGTTTCAGCTGCTAAATTTAATGCAATATCATCTGCAAGATTTGCAATTTTACTTACTCTTACTCCTTCTGCTGGTTTTAATTCATATCTTGTTATCGCTGGTCCAACTGATACATTTTCTACTTTTGCTGACACTCCAAAACTATATAATGTTTTTTGTAGTTTTGTTGCTGTATCTGTTAATGCTTTAGCTCCACCTTTTAAAGCTTTACTTTTTGATTTACTCAACAATTCTACTGGTGGATATTCATAATGTTCATCTTCTACTACCATTGCATGTTCTAATTGTAATACTTCTTTCTTTTTGTCTTCTTTCTTTTCTTCTTCTTGTTTAAATAAATTATTTTCTATAACATCTGGTTGTATGAAATCTTTTTTAGTTTCTTTTGTTAATGGAACTATGTCATCTTGGCTATGGTCATATTTTTTCAATCCCTTATGTTCAGGTTCTTCTAATATTCTCCCTCCAAAATTAATTTTTATTTGATTATCCATCATATTTTTTTCTTTTTCCATTTTTTCTGCTTTTTCTTTTTCTCTTCTTGCTAATCTTTCTTCTTTTTCTCTTTTTCTTCTTTCAGCTACTGTCTCTCTATCCTCTTCATGATGTTTCTTTCTTTCTATTCTTGCTTCTCTATTTTCTTCCTTTTTATTTTCTATTTTTTCCATAGACATATTTATTATATCTGACATACTAATTCCAAATGTGAATACCAATAATACTACTGCAATTCCTATACATAAAATCACTGCTCCAACATCACCTAATAGTTTTGCTAATGGTACTGCCCCTACTGCTCCTATTGCTCCTCCACCTTTACTTTGTGACCCCAAATAATAAGCATCTTTTACAACTTCTGATAATTCTTTACTTGATTGAAGCTCACCTGTTGATACTTGTATTACACTAAATAATACCGATAAACTTATTATAAATATACCATATTGTATTAATTTGGCTGTTAATGTTTCTCTTTCTTCACAAGCAAGTTTTATTGCTATTGCAAACATTCCTATTGGAATAATGTATTGCATTATTCCAAACATTCCGCCTAATACTTCATTTAATTTTAATCCTATAACTCCTGATTTTGTAAATATTAATGCACCTACTAATAAACTAAGCATTATTAATATAATTATTGCTAAGTCTAATTTTGATGCTTTTTTTCTGCTTTTAGTATTTTTCTTTTTTTTGTAATTTCTTTTTTGCGCCATTTATTTGCCTCCAATTTTTATTTTATTGTTACAATAAAAAACAGAAGCCAAATCAAAAGCCTTAGTTTCTTTGACTTCTGAATCTGACTTCTGATTCCTATTTTAATTCTTTTCTGCTGTTTTGAATTATTTTTATTGTATCTTCCATAGATAATTGCATTAATTTCATTGCTTCTCCCATATTTGTTTCTAATTTTTCTAAAGTTTCTCTCATAACATCTTCTGTGTTTTCTAATAAATTATCTGCATATTCTTTTGTTCCTTTAGATATTTCTCTTGACATCTCGTTTGCTGTTTCAATTATTTCTGTTTTTTGGTCATATGCTTTTCTTGTTATTTCATGTTCATCTATCATAGCAATTATTCTATTTTCTGCTTCTTTAACTATTCCATCTGCTTCTCTTTGAGCTTCTACTAATATTCGTTGTCTCTCTTCTTTTACCCATTTTGCTTGTTTTAATTCATCTGGCAATTTTAATCTAATCTCTTTTATTAGATCTAACATTTCATCTTTATCAACAACACTTTTTGAAGAAAAAGGTAAATTTCTGCTTCTTTCCAATAGGTCTTCCAAAGTTTCTAATAAAGTAAATATCTCCATGGTTTTGCCCCTTTCTTTTATTATCTCTTACTTAAAAATATGAGATAAGCTCTTCCATATTTTCTTTCATCTTGTATTTCTATATCTAATTTTTCTATATTTTCTATAATTTCTTTATCATCTGTTTCTACTATTATAATAGAATTTTCATCTATTATATTTAGTTTTATTATTTCATTTATTGCTTGTATGGCAAAATCTGTCTTATAAGGTGGATCAATATATATTAAGTCTTGCTTTTCTTTTATTTCTTTCAATGCTTTTTTATAATCTAAGTTGTATACTTTTGAATTATCTTCAAGATGCGTCTTTTTTATATTTTTATTTATTATTTCTATTGCTTGTTTAGAAGAATCGCAAAAAATTGTCTTTTTGGCTCCTCTACTTAAAGCTTCTAGTCCTATTGCTCCACTTCCTGAAAATAAATCTAAGAAATTTGCATCTTCTATTTTATTTTGTATTTCTTCTTTTTTAGGATGATTGGGATAGCGTTGTATCAGCCCATTATATGCTTCGAGTGTATTTTGTTCAATAGCATTATTATAAGCCAAATTATAGATTCGATTTTGAGCTTCAGCCACTAATTTTGATTTAGGATATTGTTGAATGAAAGCACTATGCTTCTATGGTGTTATCTAGTTTTTCAAAAATCATCTTATCAGCTAACGCTGTAATTTCTTCTACTTTTTTAGATTCAGGATAATGACTTAAAAAATAATTGTATCCTTCTAAAGTACCTTCAGAGATGGCGTTATTATATGCCACTTCTTCTTGTAAAACTTTTGCCTCACTTAAATATGAACAACTATCGCATACTGAAATAGCTTTGCTATATCCTTCCTCTGTATTTAAAACTTTGGCA
>CAJMRU010000091.1 GCA_905215845.1 uncultured bacterium | reverse complement strand
TATATTAACTTCTTGAAAAAATTCTTCTTTTACCTCTTGGCTAATTGTTGAATTTTCCATTTTTTCTTTTTCTTCTTTACTATTCCAAAAAATGTTTACTGCTTCATATAATATATCAATTTTATCAGCATCTCTTATTAATCTTACATACTTTAATTCTTCTTCATTCATATCATCTTCAATTTTGTATTTATTATGGTTCTTTACTGCTTTCAATATTATTTTAATATATTTTTTATCATCTATAAATTTTTCAATAAAATTATTTTCTTTAAGTAATGTTTCTCCATAATCACCATGATCAAAACTTTCCCTATCTATATATGTTTTGCATTTTTTATATTGTTCAAATCTTCCTATATCATGTAATAGCCCTATTAATTTTGCTACTTGTATTTCTTCTTTATTCAAATTCATTTCTTTTCCAATTTTTTCACATATATGCATTACTCTGATTGAATGAGCTTGTTTATTATTAATATTCTCATCTTCTAAATCAAATTTTTTACTATACTGTATAAACTCTTTGCTTGCTTTTTGAATATTTAACATTATTTTTCTCTAACCTTCCTTTTATATAATTCATTGTCACATCATATACGTTTTTAAACATTTGATTTGTTTCTGTTTTGTTAAAATCAAATCTATTATAAATTTTATCATAATATTCATTTTCATATATTGTTTTCAATCCATATTCATAATTAAAATCATATACAAAAGCAAAATGCCCTATTAGTCTATCTGCACATGTTTTCATATTTGGATAAAATATATTTTTATCTTCTATAAATTCTCTATAAATTTCTTTTGTAAATACTTCATCTGATAAATCTTCCTTTTCCCAAGCCGCTTTTTTATCTTCATAAGTTAATAAATATATTATATCTGTTTTATCACTATCTCTAATTAGTTCTATGTGTAATTTTTCTTTTTTTGTTATTTCTTTTGTCATATCTTTTTTATCTTTATTATGGTTTAATATTGCTAATTTTATTATTCTATCATATTTATCATTTTCTATAAATTTTCTTATCAAATTTTCTTCAAATAGTATTTTCACTCCTAATTCAGCATGATTTTCACTTACATGGTCTACAAATGTATTATATCTCTTTACTTGTTCAAATCTTCCTATATCATGTAATAAGCCTATCAATTCTGCTAATTCTATATCTTCTTTTTTTAAATTTAAACTCTCTGCTGTTTTTCTTGCTATATTTGCTGTCCTTTCAATATGAGCTATTTTTAATTTTACCTTTGGATTATTAATGTCATAATTTTTAATGTATTCTTTAAACGCTTTCTTTGCTTTTGTTATATCTATCATTTAAAACACCTCAATGCAAATTCTAACATTTTTCATCTTTTTATGCAATAGAATTATTATTTAGTTTTTGTATATTGAGATTTTATATTATTGAATATAGTATCAAGTAAAGTTACTACTCAACCCTAAACACTTTTTAAAGTTTTATACTTTTATATGATAAAAATTTGAGAAAAATTAGAAATGCTGAGTGGGAGTCTGAAAAAACAATCTTAAAAACTTAAATTCCTAGTTCTTGCTTTATTCCTATTTTTGTTATATAATACAAAAAAATATTTTTCGAAAGGGGCTTTTTTATGTCATATAATTTTAAAGAGATAGAAAAAAAATGGCAAAATAAATGGTATAGTGAAGGAACTTTTAATGCAAAAAATGACTATACTATGAAAAAGTGGTATGGCTTAATTGAATTTCCTTATCCATCAGGTCAAGGGCTTCATGTTGGACATCCAAGAAGTTATACTGCATTAGATATTATTGCTAGAAAGAGAAGGATGCAAGGCTATAATGTTTTACTTCCTATTGGTTTTGATGCATTTGGTTTACCTGCTGAAAATTATGCTATAAAAACTCATGTACATCCAAAAATTACTACTGAACAAAATATTAATCATTTTAGAGACCAATTAAAATCTCTTGGTTTTTCTTTTGATTGGTCAAGAGAAGTAAATACTACTGATCCTGAATATTATAAATGGACTCAATGGATTTTTATACAACTTTATAAACATGGATTAGCTTATAAAGCTACTATGCCAATTAACTTCTGTACTGGTTGCAAAGTTGGACTTGCTAATGAAGAAGTTGTAAATGGAGTTTGTGAAAGATGTGGTAGTCCTGTTGTTCAAAAGGAAAAAAGTCAATGGATGTTAAAAATCACTAAATACGCTCAAAGATTAATTGATGACTTGGATGATGTTGATTTCTTGGATAAAATTAAAGCTCAACAAATAAATTGGATAGGTCGTAGTGAAGGTGCTGAAGTTAATTTTAAAATTTCTGATTCTTGCGAAAGTTTAACCGTTTATACAACTAGACCTGACACTCTATTTGGTGCTACTTATATGGTTGTTGCACCAGAACATAATATTATTGAGAAATTGGCTGATAAAATAACTAATATGGAGGAACTTAAAAATTATAGACATTTAGCTTCACTAAAATCTGATTTTGAAAGAGCTGAATTAAATAAAGAAAAAACTGGTTGTGAAATAAAAGGTATTAAAGCTATAAATCCTCTTACTGGTAAAGAAATTCCTATCTGGATTTCTGATTATGTTTTAATTACTTATGGTACTGGTGCTATAATGGCTGTTCCTGGACATGACACACGCGACCATGAATTTGCTAAAAAGTTTAATTTACCTATTAAACAAGTCATTAAATCTTCATCTGATGATGTTGTATGTAATATTGAAGACTCAGCTTTTACTGATGTTGAAACTGGTATTTTAATAAACTCTGATTTTTTAGACGGTTTATCTGTTACTGATGCTAAAACTAAGGTATTAGAATATTTAGAGCAAAATAATATTGGAAAAAAGCAAGTTAATTTCAAGTTACGTGATTGGGTATTTTCAAGACAACGTTATTGGGGTGAACCTATACCAATGGTTCATTGTGATAAATGTGGATGGGTTTCTGTACCTGAATCTGAATTACCTTTAAGATTACCTGAAGTTGAAGATTATGAACCCGGAGAAAATGGAGAATCTCCTCTTGCTCGTCACACTGAATGGGTAAATACAATTTGTCCTCACTGTGGTTCTAAAGCTACAAGAGAAACTGATACTATGCCTCAATGGGCCGGTTCTTCTTGGTATTATTTGAGATATATGGATGCTCATAATGATTCTGCTTTGGCATCTAAAGAAGCTTTAGAATACTGGTCACCTGTTGATTGGTATAATGGCGGAATGGAACATACTACCTTACATTTATTATATTCAAGATTTTGGCATAAATTCTTATATGATATAGGTGTGGTTCCAACTAAAGAACCTTATCAAAAACGTACTTCTCACGGAATGATTTTAGGCTCTAATGGTGAAAAAATGTCTAAATCTAAAGGTAATGTTGTAAACCCAGATGACATTGTAAATGAATTTGGTGCTGACTCTTTTAGAGTTTATGAAATGTTTATGGGACCATTTGACCAAACAGCTCCATGGTCTATGGAAAGTATTAGAGGTTGTTCTAAATTCTTAGATAGAGTTTGGAATTTACAAAATATATTAGTTGATGGAGATAGCTATTCTCCAAAATTTGAAAAAATGATGCATAGAGCAATTAAAAAAGTTTCTTCTGATATAGAAGAGATGAAATTTAATACTGTGATATCAACTTTTATGTCAATGGTTAATGAATTTTATAAAGAAAAATCTATTAACAAGGCTGAATTTAAAACATTTTTACAACTTTTAAATCCAGTTGCACCACATATAACTGAAGAACTTTGGCAAACAGTATTAAACGGAGATAAAATGCTTGCTTATATGGAATGGCCTGAATATAACGAAGATAAAACTATTGCTGATGAAATTACTTTACCTATTCAATTCAATGGAAAATTAAAAGCTACTGTAAATATCTCTTTAGATGAAGACGAAGCTTCTGTTAAAGAAAAAGTACATAATGCAATTTCTTCTAAATTAGAAGGTAAAAATATTGTTAAAGAAATTTATGTAAAAAATAAGATTTATAATATAGTAATAAAATAATATTTAAAATAACCTATTGGACTTAAAACTCTAATAGGTTATTTTTTAACCTGATTTTGAAATAATTGTTTGATATAAATTTTCATTTGATTATAAACTTTGAATCTTTTTTTGATGATATTCTAACATTATTCCATAGTCTCTTTCAACTATTTCTAGTTTCTTTGAGTTTTCCCTTAGCATTTTGCCATGCTCTATGTATATTTGCTTGATTTGCATGTCTATTTCGAAATATAATTTTTCGAATTTTTTGTCTACAAATTCTATTCTATTTCTTAAATTTTCTACTTTATTGCTTAGTTTTTTATCAACTTTGTCTATTTTATCATTTAATGTTTCTATTTTGCTGTTTAATTCTTCGTACACTTTGTCTATTTTATTATTTAACACTTCTATTTTGTTGTTTAATTCTTCATGGACTTTGTCTATTTTGTTATTTAATTCATTATAAACTACATCTATTTTTGCATTTAATTCATCACGAACAATATCAATTTTTTCATCTAGTTTTAAAATCATCTTTTCGTGTTCATCTAATTTATCCATTATTTTAGATAATCCTTTTTCTTGATTGTCCACTTTTGATAATATTTCCATAAGCATAGCATCTCTTTGTTCTTGTGTCATAATACCCCCTCCTTTCTTACTTGAACTATTAATTCCAATTCAAATTAATGTATGAACATTATATATTTCTAAAACTTTGTTGTCAAGATTTTTTCATCGCCATTTTTCGACATTCTATCTATTTATATTCTCTTTTCTTATTTATCGTTTATTTTCCTTTTTTTTACTGTTGTTGTTTATTGTAGTTGAGAAGTCAGCTTTTATCTTGACCATATATAAAATTTTTCCGTATACATCTATTAAAAGTGCCCTTTAAAATCCCTTCAGTTGTTTTGGTACTTTTTTACTTTTTATTTAATTTCATTTTTCGATAACTTTGATTTTGGAATCTTTTGTTATTATAAATTAACCTCTTATTTCATAAATATATTTTTCGTAACCTAAATGTCACATAATTTTAATATTTTTGACATTTATCATTGTTATTTTTATTATATAATAT
>CAJMRU010000090.1 GCA_905215845.1 uncultured bacterium | reverse complement strand
ATAAAAAATAATGAGAAATCTATGTTGACTAAATAAAATAATAGTGTAAAATAGATTAAAAGGAGTGTAAAATATGAAATTAAAAAGAGTATTATTAGCAAGTTTATCAACATTAATAACAGTAGTACTAATGTTATTACCTAATATAGCTAAAGCAATGACACTTAATCCACCATTGTATTTTGGAATAACAGAATTAAGGACACTATCAACACCAAATTTAGGATATGCAATAGGAAATCCTGATACAAATGGTGTAACTGGTTCAGCAGCTAAAATTTGGAATATAGTGCAATATAGCAGTAGTAATTTTAGTGACCCTAAGGAAGTAAATGTATATTGTGTAAAAGCAGGAGTAGGGTTTAGTGATGTAAAGAAAAATGCAGAATATAATTTAAGTTTTAATATGTATACAGAAAGAGAAGAAATAGCAAAACAAAATGATGTATTAAATAAACTTGTTAATGGTGGACATTATAATAATCTTTTAGCTATTGCTGATATTATATATTTACCAGGAGTTTCAACAGAGAATGAAAAAAATACATTATTAGAGAATGCTGGAATATATAAAGAGGCTTGGGATTTTGAATTATCAGATGATGAAATAAAAGCTATTCAACAAGCAGCTATGTGGTACTTTACTAATTATGGAGAAGAAAATAATAAATATGATAAATATAACAATACTTCTTGGTTATGGTATACAGAAGATGGAAGTACATATAAAAACTTTAGTGAATATAATCCAACAAGTACAGTACCAAATGCTAGTGCAGGTTTCCAAAAACAACAACAAGCAGAATTATTATATAAATATTTAATAGATACAGCAAATAAAAATGCTAATAATTACGCAGATCCAAATGGTAATTATAAAACACAATTAACATTATATGCGTCAAGCAAAAATAATCAAGAGCAACCCTTAATGGAGATAGAAAGACAACCTCAAGATTTTGATTTAGCATTAAGAAAATATATAACAAAAATAAATGGAGTAAATGTTACAAGTTCTAGAGTACCAGTGATAGATGAAAAAACTTTAGAAGACGGAACAACAGCAACATATAAACATAGGAAAGATCCAATAGAAGTAAAAAAGGATGCTATAGTTACATATAATTTAACTATATATAATGAGGGTGAAGTTGATGGAAGAGCAACAAAAATAGTTGATCAATTACCAACAGGACTAAAATATTCAAAAATAAATACACAAGGTTATGATGTAGATTATAATGAAGAAACAAATACATTGACACTTACAAAGAAACAAGATAATAAACAAAACTTAAAAGCATATACTAAAGGAAAAATAGATTCAGAAACTATTGAAATAGAAGCAGTAGTTACAACTGAGGAAGATAATAAAGTTTTAACAAATGTAGCGTATATAGCAGAAGAAGTAGATGCAAATGGTACAGTAATAACAGACCAAGTTGGAGCAGATAGAGATTCAGAACCTTCAACAATTCCAAATGTAAATAAAGATAATATGGATAATTATAAAGGAAATTCTCAAAACAAAACAGAATTATCAGATCCAAATTATTTTTATAAAGGTGAACAAGATGATGATGATTTTGAAAAATTAATAGTAAAAAAAGAACCAATAATCGAAAAGAAAGATTTTGATTTAAAACTTGTTAAAAGAATAGTAGAAGTAAATGGAAAAAATGTTAAGGAAAGAATACAAGGTGTAGATATAACTAAATTAGCAAATGGAACTGCAACAACAGCAGATTACCAATTAAATAAAGAACCAGTTTCGGTAAAAACAGGTGATTTAGTAAAATATACTTTAAGAATATATAATGAAGGTGAAATTGATGGATATGCTTCTCAAATAACAGAAGATATCCCAGAAGGATTGGAATTCTTAGGAGCAACGATTGATAAAGATATGAATCCTATAACTGATAAAGACGAATTAGCAGCAGTAGAATATAATACAAAAATGGGATGGACATATGTAAAAGGAGATGCTTCTAAAATTACAACAGACTATTTAGCAAAAGGAAAAGGAGAAGAAATAACAACTAAAGGAGCTAATTTAATAAAAGCTTTTGATTCATCTAAACCATATAGTGATGAAAAAGATAATAGAAATCCAGATTACAGAGAAGTTTCAGTAATATTAAAAGTTGTTGCAACAGATCCAAGCATTGGTATTATAAGAAATGAAGCAGCAATTACAGATGATTCAGATAGTGAAGGAAATCCTGTAGAAGATAGAGATTCAAAACCAGAAGAATGGGTGAAATATGAAGATGATGAAGATTATGATAATATAATGTTACAAGAATTTGACTTAGCATTAAGAAAATTTATAACAAAAATAGATGAACAAGAGGTAACAACAAGAGTACCACAACCAAGCTATGATAAAGAAAAAGATAAAATAACATATAATCATCCAAAAGATCCAATGGATGTAGTAACAGGAGATATAGTAACATATACAATAAGAGTATATAACGAAGGAGATATTGATGGATATGCACAATTAGTATCAGATGATATACCAGATGGACTAAAATTCTTACCAGAAAATGAAACAAATGTTAAATATAGATGGGTAATGTATGATAAAGAAGGAAAAGAGACAGAAAACGTAGAAGAAGCAGAAAAAATAACAACAGATTACTTATCAAAAGAGCAAGAAGAAAAAGAAGGAGAAAACTTATTAAAAGCATTTAATAAAAATGAAGAAATAAGTGAGACAAATCCAGATCATAGAGATATAGAAGTAGCATTTGAAGTAGTTGAGCCAAATGGATCAGATAAAGTAATAATAAACTCAGCACAAATATCAGAAGATAGTGATAAAGAAGGAAACCCAGTAGAAGATAAAGACTCAACACCAGATAAATGGGTAGATGGAGAGGACGACCAAGATAAAGAATATATAAAATTAAGATATTTTGACTTAGCATTAAGAAAATGGGTAACAGAAGCGATAGTAATAGAAGATGGAAAACAAACAGTAACCCAAACAGGACATACACCAGATATGGATCCAGAACCAGTAGTAAAAGTAGAATTATATAGAAAAGACTTAAAGAAAGTAACAGTAAAATTCAGATACTCAATAAGAGTAACAAATGAAGGAGACATAGCAGGATATGCAAAAGAAATAACAGACTATGTACCAGAAGGACTAAAATTTGTAGCAACAGATAACCCATACTGGAAAGATGAAGGAAATAATGTGATATCAACAACACAATTAGAAAACACATTATTACAACCAGGGGAATCAGCAGATGTAGAAGTATTGTTAACATGGATAAATAGTGAAGATAATATGGGACTAAAAACAAATATAGCAGAAATATCAAAAGACTATAATGACAAAGGAGTACCAGATAGAGACTCAACACCAGACAACAAAAAACCAGGAGAAGATGATATAGATGATGCACCAGTAATATTATCAATAGAAACAGGTAAAGCAATAACATATGTAGGATTGGGATTAGTAGTATTAGTAACAATAGCAGGAGGAGTATTCTTAATTAAAAAATATGTAATATAAAATATTAATTGAAAGTTGACTTAAAGTTAATCTTGAAGTCGGAGGCAAAAATCAAATGTCTCCGACTTTAAAGTTGTGGAAATTTGTATGAATAATGTTTACTTTTATTTTTAGGTATGATATAATTTTTTCGAAGAAAGGCATAGAGGTGAGTATATGAATCAAATATTATCTACAAGTAATTTAGATAAAAATAAAAAAGGTGGACCAATGGAAATACATACCATTGTGAAAATTTTTTCCATTGTATTAATTATATTTGGAATTATAATGATTAGTACAGCTTCATATGCAATTTATAAAAATGCAGTAGATAAAAATAATATTCCTACTAAACCTTCTATTACAGAAGAACAAAAAGACAATAAAACAGTATTATTAAAGGTGACACATGATAAAGCGATAGATAAGATTGAATATCATTGGAATGAGCAGGATAGTAAAATCATAACAGGAAATGGAAGAAAATATATAGAACAAGAAATAGAAATACCTGGAGGAAGTAATAAATTATATGTTTCTGTTACAGATATTGAAGGGCAAGAAATATCTAATGAGCAAACATACGAAACAGAAGATTTAATTAAAATGGAAATAAACAACGGAAAAGTTAAAGTAATGGCAGAAGCAGAAACAGAAATTTCATATATGACATATAGATGGGACGAAGAGCAAGAAGAAAAAATTGATATAAATGCTACAACAGTTGACCAAGAGATAGAAATTCCAATGGGTGAACATACTTTAACAGTTATTTTAGTAGATAAAAATAATGAAACTATTACTAAAGAACAAAAAATCAAAGGAGTAGTAAAACCAAAAATACAAGTAAAATTAGATGATAATAAAGAAAACTTCTTGATAACAGTTACAGATGATTCAGGATTAGACAGAGTAGAATTCTTAGTAAATGGTGAAAGTAAAACTATGAAAGCGAAAGAAAATCAAAAAGAAATGAAAATAAAATTACCATTAAAAGATGGTGAGAATATAGTTGAAATTACAGCGTATAACCTAGATGGAATAGCATCAGATAAAACTAAAGCAAAGAAAACTAAATAAATAATAAATTATAAATTCTCTACATATTTATGTGTAGAGAATTAATTGAAAGGAAATAAATGGCGATACAATTATTAGAATTAGCAACATATTTTATTATATATTCATTTTTAGGTTGGGTTTTAGAAAGTATATTTAGAAGTTTTTGTGAGAAAAAAATAATAAATACAGGTTTTCTAAGAGGTCCAATATGTCCTATATATGGATGTGGGGCAATAATAATGATATTATTTTTAAAGAACTTTTCAAATTCTAAAATATTACTTTTTATAATGTCAATAATATTTTTAAGTTTATGGGAATATATAGTAGGAGTAATATTAGAAAAATTATTTAAGACAAAATATTGGGATTACTCAGACCACAAATTTAATTATAAAGGAAGAATTTGTTTAACAAACTCAATTGCTTGGGGGTTTTTAGGAGTACTTTTTATAGATTTTATACATCCTTGTATAGTAAAGTTATTAAAAAATGTTGATATATTATATTTAAAAATAATAGTTCCTATATTATTAATACTAATTTTGTCTCTC